>JAOAHF010000012.1 GCA_026415355.1 Brevinematales bacterium | reverse complement strand
AAGTCACTCATTTCATATGCCATATCTGTGTCTCTTATTCTAGATTCTGCTGCTTGTAAGTTTTCGTACCCAATTAGTAATGATTTTGCTGTATACATTAGTCTGTTCTGATAAGCACCTAGATCTGCTCTCTGTTTGTTTACTTTCTGGAGTGCTTGATCTATGATACCAATAGCCCTGTTAGATTTCTCAGGAGATGATAGACTTATTATTTCTCCTGTTGCTCCATCCTTTATTCCCAGTGCTACTGCTGTCATTGATTCAATATTGACTTGAATTCTCTGATCCATATTTGCTCCAACATGTAACCACATACTTGCTGTAGGAATGGTAGTTTCAGTTCTCTTTGCAAACCTACCTGTTAACATTGTAAGACCATTAAACTGTGCATGAGAAGCAATTCTATCAACTTCAGCAACTAACTGAGAAACTTCAACCTGAATATAGAGCCTATCTTCGTCGGTATAGATACCATTTGATGCTTGAACTGCTAATTCTCTAAGCCTTTGGAGTACTTGAGTTGTTTGATCAATATAACCTTCAGCAGTTTGAATGAATGATATACCATCTTCAACGTTTCTTTCAGCTCTCAATAACCCTCTTATCTGAGCTCTCATCTTTTCTGAGACGGCTAAACCCGAGGCGTCATCACCAGCCTTGTTAATCTTAAGGCCAGATGACAACTTCTCAAGGTTTGAGTCTAAGCTCCAGTTGTTGATCTTGTACTGCCTATTGGCAAAAATTGATGATATGTTGTGATTTATAATCATAAACCCCTCCTTGGTTTTATATTTCCCCTCATCTTGAGGGGATCTATTTCAAAAACCTAAACCTTAGAGGGGGATAGCCGATACTTCTCTTAGCGGTTCTTTTGCTACCAGCTATCCACCCCTACTTACAGATGTAATATCGGATAGCTGGTATCTTTTACTTTAATTTGTTAAATAGTGTTAATAACCATGTTTTATGGGTTTTATTTCTTTTTAAAAATTCAACTTGCAGTAAGATGGTGTTCCATTATTACATGTAATAGACTGTTACTATCTTAAGAAAGTTATTCTGCCTTCGTATAGACTTTTACCAACGATTATTCCTTCCAAAAAGCCGTTGTTTATTTTTAGTATATCGTCAATATCGCTATCGCTTGATACTCCACCTGATATTATAAGATAGGGTTTTGGATACTTTTGGAGAATATCTTTTAGAGGTAACTTCTCGATCAGGCTTTCTTTGTATGTATCGATTGCTTTGTCGTATTCATCAAGTTTTTGTTTTAGTTCATAATTACCTGCTCTTGGATTTTTTAGAGTTTCCATAAATTCATTTACACCTTTAGTTAATATATCTATTCCTTCTTTAAGGATGTGTTGTATATTTTCTATCTTCATTATTTCTTCTACTACTATATTTAGGTGTTTCTGTTTGAGTGTTTCAAGTAGAGAGGTTATAAATCTTATATCGGGACCTAGTAGAGTTCCGTCTCTAGTTATATCCGTTGACATGATTCTAGTTACTCCCATTCTTAGTGCTTTATCGAACGCTTCTTCAACTGATATCTCAACATCAGATTGCCAACCATGTATTACTATTTTGTCAACATTTATGTCAAGTGATAATATTACTCTTTCTCTAAACTTATTTAGGACATTTTTAAATTCTTCTGGTTTTTTGATAAACATGGTTCCTATGATCACATAATCTGCTCCTGCATTTATGATATTTTCTGCTATTTCATAACTTCTAACTCCACCACCAAATTGAAGAATCAGATCCTTATATTTGTTTTTGATTGTCTTAATAAGTTCAAAGGTTTTTATTTCACCTGTTTTTGCTCCTTCAAGGTCAACAAGGTGTAATCTTCTGAAGCCTTTTGAGTATAAGTCTCTTATAACACCAATAGGATCATCAGAGTATACTGTGGCTTGTGAGAAGTCACCACGAGTTAATCTTACCACCTTGTTGTCATATATGTCTACTGCTGGTATTATAAATTTCATACTTACCTCCCTAAAATACTGTGCTACTTTTTACATATCTACCAACTTTCAATTTGTTAAGATCTACATTTGATGGAATGTAAGCGTTTAGGCTTACTTGTGTTTTCTTGGGTATTATGACATTTTTACCTATTAGTGTTGCATCAAAATTCATTATTGATGGATATCTGGTATTAGGTGCACCTAGGCCTTTACCTCCTAACACACAATCATCCGCTATGTTTGGGAATTTCAAGTTTGTTGTTACTTCATCAATTATAACATTATTCATTTCAACATTTCTACCTATCCAGTTTCCCGGGTATATTATAACGTTTCTTAGTTTTGTGTCTTTCTCTATCTTTACATCAGGACAAATAATACTGTTTTCAACAGTACCATCTACAAAGGTATTGTCTGCTATCAAGGAATTTGCAAATTTACCATGTTTTCCAATAGTAGCAGGGTTGAGGTACCTGGATTTACATCTTATTGGGTACTTCCCAAAAAGACTTTCATATTCGTTTATTATCTTCCAGTCAAGGATGCTTATGTTCATCTTGAAATATTCTTTAAGTGTAGAAAATGGGAGAAATAAGAAGTATTTTGTTTCGTAAGAATTATGCTCTTTGTAGGTATGTATAAAGGTACTGTATTTTTCAAATTTTATTGCTTCGATCAATTCTGAAAAGTATCTTTGAGAAAAGATACCAGAGTGATAGTGTTGAATGCTTCCAACTTTTGAGTACATAAGTCCTATTGAAAAGTTTTTTATTTCGTCATAATAGTTTTCAAAAGGAAACCATATTGGATATCCTATAGACCAGAAAATTTTTCTGTAATTTTGGTAAAGGAAGTTTTCAATATCGAAAAAAGTCTTATTGGAGTTTGGGGTTGTTTTGTTGAAGGGATTTACGTTGAAATTTGAGTATTCGTATTTGAAAGTATCTTTGTCTTTTGTAAGTATTAGAACTTTTACATTATCCCAGGAGAGTGCGATATGTTCTTCTATTGAAGGATGATTGGTTATTATTATGAAGTCTTCTATACCAACTCGTTCAAAGTTTCCTATTAGCCAGTCTATTATCTTAAATCTTCCTCCTACATATAAGTCATGAAAGCTTCTATCTTCTGATAATGATAAAAAGTTATCTAGGTTTATTGGAGGAATCGTTAATATTACACCTTCTCTCATAGTTTGAATTATAAACAATTAATAAACTCCCTTACACTCAAAAAGGTTATCGTCTTGAATAATGATCTTTGGTATTGTTTTTCGACAGGATTAATACAAGAAAAATGATAATTGAAATTTCAATTGATTGTAATGGTTTGGTAATATTGGAAGGGTGGATTATAACTTATAGATACTCTAAGATATTGAGCCTTAAGGTTGTTTTCCTTTTATTATTATAACTTTGTTTAACGATACTTTGTAGTTTTGGTTTTTATCAAGTAATTTTTCTATTGTAGTTAACTTTTCTATTTCAGATATGGTTTTGAAGTATTCATCTTTGAGATAGGATATTTTCCTGTTTAGCATTTCTTCTTCCTTACATAGATTCTTGAAGTACTGTTTTTGTATAACTGAAAATATAAGGATACTTGCCAATATAAGCATCATGACTACCAAGTAAAACCTTTTCATAGCTTACACCTTCTCATAAACTCTTAGTTTAGCAGATCTTGATGAAGGATTAAACTTTTGTTCTTCTATTGTTGGTATTATCGGTTTTGGTGTTACTATTCTAAAATCTCCTTCTTTAACTAATTCTTTCATTTTAAGTTTGACAAATCTATCTTCACCTGAGTGGAATGTTATTATACATAGTTTTGCTCCTGGTGACATGAATTTACTAATTTTAGAGAGAAGCTTCTGGATAACTCCAAACTCATCGTTTACGAATATTCTTATCGCCATAAATGTTTTTGTTGCTGGGTGGATTTTTTTTCTTGGGTAGTTCTTTAGATTTGTTCTTATTATCTCTGCTAATTCTCTAGGAGTTTCTATTCTTTTTTTCTTTCTATATTCGACTATGATATCTGCTATTTTTCTGGCAAATGGTTCTTGACCATACGTGAATATGATGTTTATGAGTTCCTTTTTTGAAAATTTATTTACAACTTCATAAGCAGTGTATGTAACCTTATCTGCTTTTGAATATATCATTGTGAGTGGAGCATCTGAATCAAAACTAAAACCTTTGTTTTTGTTGGCGTAATGATACATTGAGACTCCTAAATCGACTAATACTCCATCAAATTTTTCGATTCCGCTCTCAATGCTTATTCTGTCAATGTTTTCAAATCCTTCGTTTAGAAAATAGACATTTTTGAACTCTTTTAATCTTATCTTTGCTCTTTCGAGAATATCTCTATCTTTATCTATGCACAGTAATTTACCCTTATCACCAAGGCGTTTTGCAATTTCATAAGAATGCCCTCCTTCACCACAGGTACAGTCGAGGTAATTACCATCTTCTCTTATGTTGAGATGATCTAAGACTTCCTTTAGCATTACAGGTTTGTGGTAAAAAATTTCTTCCATAGTTTTAATAATTCTAAATGTTTGCTAGGTTTTATTTCCTTTTGAGTTGTTTGATATTTTTTATTGATAAATTTGCTGTTATTATGGGTATCAGTTTATAATGTTATGATATAATGTTAATTATTTCTATCTTGAAAATATACTGCCTACAGTAGTAGAATCAAGAATTTCAGCGAGGTTGACTTTTTTAGTTTGCTTAATTGGGGTTGTTTTAAATCCTAACTATGTAGGTCTTGTAGGGGTTTTTTGAAAGAAAAGAAAAATATCGGTTAAATTTTTTACTATGCTTTTGGTTGTAAAAGTAGGTACTAAGATTGTTTTAGATAGGTCTACTATAGCTAATTTGGTATCGGAAATTGCCAGTCTAGTTAGAAAAAATAATAAAGTTATTGTTGTATCAAGTGGTGCCATAGGTCTTGGAAGAAAAGTTCTTTCGATTACAAGGGCTTTGAATTTATCTGAGAAGCAGGCATTATCAAGCGTAGGTCAAGTAGAACTTATGAAACTATATCAAGATTTGTTTAAGCAGTTTGATATGAATGTTGCTCAAATACTGCTTACCTATAGTGAATTGAATTCGAAAAAGAGTTTGCTAAATCTTATTAACACGGTTAATGAATTATTTAAGATGGGTATTATACCTATAGTTAATGAAAATGATGCTGTTGCTGTTGAAGAGATAAAGTTTGGTAATAATGATATACTATCAGCACTTGTTGCTACTACTATACAAGCTGATAAACTTATTATACTTACTGATGTTGATGGAGTTTTTAAAGATTATGGTACGGAAAGACAGACACTAGTGAAAGAGATTAGGGATATTAAAGAAGTTTCTAGGTTTATGAAGGGTAAAAAGTTTGAGTTTTCAACAGGAGGCATGAAAACTAAAATTCAAGCAGGTTTTCTTTGTATGAAGTCAGGTGTTGAGTGTATCATAGCTAATGGATTTGTTGAGAATGCTATTAGAAGGATACTTGAGGGTGATGAAGGAACAAAATTTATTCCTGAAATAAAAGTTAGGTCATTTAAAGAGAAGTTACTCCTTATGTCAAAGAAAAAAGGTACCATAATTGTTGATGGTGGAGCAGTGAATGCTATAAAGGCTAAAAAGAGTCTTCTACCAGTTGGTATCAAAGAAGTTAAAGGTAAATTCACGGTTGGAGATGTAGTATTTATATCTGATACAAACGGTAATAATATCGCTATAGGTATAACAAATTATTCGTCAAATGAGATTAGCAAAATAATAGGTAGGAAGAGTTCTGAAATAGGTGATATTTTAGGTGTTTCTGACTATGATGAGGAAGTTATACACATTGACAATATGGTTTTGCTCTAGAATTTGTTTACGATATATATTTATATGTATTGCAGAATCTGTGGGAGCGATAAAGTTACTTATTCTTTGAAATCATTTAGATACAACTTTGATGTTTATAGATGTTGTAATTGTGGTGTTATGTTTAGGTATCCGTTTCCAAGTAGTGAAGATTTACAAAGTTTTTATACAGAAGGGTACTATTCTGGGATTAGTTTTTATTCTTATGTTGATGAGAGGAGTATTAAAGGTTCTCATTTGGTTTGGGATAGACGTTTAAAAAGGCTTATGGAGATATACAAAAAGGAAAATAACTCTTATCCTAGAACTATACTTGATGTTGGATGTTCATTTGGAGGTTTTTTAGAAAGGGCTAAGCTATTTGGGCTTGAACCATATGGTATTGAGATTTCAGAATATGCTTATACCTATGCTGTTCAGAGAGGTTTAACAGTATTCAAAGGTGATGTTAGTAATGTATGTTTGGATCAGAATAAGTTTGACATGATAACTATGATTGAAGTTATAGAACATTTAGAGGATCCTAGGAGAGTGATAACTAAACTATACAATTCGACAACTAAAGGAGGACTTATCCTAATACAAACTGCAAACATGAATGGTCTTCAGAGCAAGTTTTGGGGTAATAAATATCACTATTATCTTCCAGGACACTTACATTATTTTACGAACAAAACTTTGCGCAGATTGCTTTTTGATGTTGGGTACAAAAAAGTTTATGAGTTTTATCCTGTAGAGTTTGGATTGTTTCCAAAACTTGTCAAGGTATTCTTAAACACTAATAGAATTTATAGAGTTCTTAGGTTACTCAAGACAGCTGCTTATCATATACTCGGAAAAATTAGGTTTGGTGATTTAACTATTATGAGTTCTATGGTAATGGTGGGAATTAAGTAGTTTTGATAGTTATTTTGTATTCTTCTTTATGATGTAGATTGCTTAACGTGGAATATTTGATTTTTTAACCATTGATTTATTTAGAGGTTTTTGATGTTTATTTTTTGGTATGTATATCTTTTAAGATAATATCCTGCTATGGGAATTTGTTTATGAAGTATAGAGATATGGTTTTGTTTGCATCGGAGGTTGCTTTTGAAGCTGGGGAAATTATAAAAGAGGGATATTATAAGATCCTTGATGAGGGGATACATTATGAACTCAAAGGTTATGCTGATCCTGTCACTGAGTATGACAGGAAGTCTGAGAATCTCATAATAAGCAAGTTACTTGAAAGATATCCTTCTTCAAGTATTGTTGCTGAAGAAAGTGGAGAAGTTGTTTCAGAAAGTAGTATAAAGTGGATAATTGATCCGTTAGATGGTACTGTAAATTTCATACATTCTGTGCCTTTTGTTTCGGTTTCTATTGGTTTAGAAGTTGATGGCAGAATTGTGGGTGGAGTGATATATAATCCAATACTAGGTGAAATGTATTATGCTTCATTAGGTGATGGTAGCTATATGAATAACAAAAAAATATATGTATCTAAAATTAGTAGTTCTCAACACTCTTTAGTAGTTACGGGTTTTCCATATAGAAGAGAAGGTAGAATTGAGGAGCTTATAAAACCAATGAGAGCTATACTAAAAGATTATCAAGGGTTTAGAAGGTTAGGATCTGCTTGTATGGATTTTGTTTATGTTGCAAGAGGTAGTTTTGAAGTTTTTTATGAAGAAAACCTTAAACCATGGGATACTTCTGCTGGTAAGATTATTGTTGAAGAGGCAGGTGGCAAAGTTACTGACTATTACGGAAATGAATATACAATTCATTCAAAAACTGTTGTTGCTTCAAATGGACTTGTGCATGATATGATTATTGAAATACTTAAGGATGTTAAATCGCCCTAGATATTGCTAGTCTATTCTTAGTGAGTTTTTATTTAATTTTGACTAGAGGTAATGATAATGATTAGGATTTAACTTCTCCTTAGCTTTTTTACAGTCGTACCTTTTGATTTAGGTTTCGGATCTAACTAAAGGAGATTTCAGAAGTTAAAATTTAGTAACTGGATGATATGAGTTTTTACCCTAAATTTCTTTTATTGCGCGTTGATTTGGGTATTAGTTAATATTGAGACAGTAAGATGTTAGATTGTCTATAGTTAGGATAATATTATTGCGTTTTAGTGTTACTTTCGTTTTAGAGGTGAGCATAATGCTGTAATGTATGGTTGTGTAGAGTTTGTATTATATGATTAAACTGTAAAAAATGTAGAAGCATAAGAGTTATTACTTCTGGTAATTGGGTAACCCTTTATATTAGGGTTATCAAAAGTAATTTTTATCATTTAGATTGTGGTAATGATAAGGGGTACGATTGTTTTTAAACAATGTAATTTTGATATTTGATAGTTAGATTGAGTTATGTGCTTTAGGTGTAGTAATATTGGTATTTCGGTATTGAAGTAGGTTATTTTGAAGTGATGTGTTATAAATTACTACGGATAAACTGTTTTTAGTGGGAGTATGAATCCTAATAACTGATCTGGTGAAATTTGGAGTTTTTATAATCAAAGAAATTTGAAATTTCTTATGGCATTTTTGATACTTTAGTTATGGATCTTGGAAAGAAAGTAGGTTTTATAGGTTTTGGTAATATGGGAAGTGTTCTTGCTAAGGGTATTGTTGATAAAGGTATTGCTACCAAAGATGAAATATTTGTGTACGATAAGGAAGAAGCAAAGATATTAGAGGCCAGAAGGGTTGGTTTGAAGACTGCTAATAGTGTTGTTAATCTTTTTGAAAATACAGATTTTGTATTTCTTTGTGTTAAACCCAAAGATTTATTTGTTTCACTAGAAGAGATTAGGAATCTCAAAGGCTTGGATATTAAGTATGACAATTTAATTGAAAATAAAGTTTTGATTTCAATACTTGCTGGAACTAAGATAAGCCGTGTGAGGGATGCTGTGGGGTTTGAAATACCAATTGTAAGAGTTATGCCGAATACTCCCACTTTAGTTGGTGAGGGTGCTTTTGGAATTTGTTTCTCCAGTGATATCAGAGATGAAGATAAAGATATTATACTTAGGATTTTTGGCGCTCTTGGTAGGTGTGTTATTGTTAGTGATGAAGATTTAATGGATGTTATAACAGGTCTTTCTGGTAGCGGTCCTGCGTATATATTTGTTGTTATACAGGCTTTAGCTGATGGAGCCGTTAGAATGGGGCTCAGTAGAAGTGATGCTTTGTTATTGGCTGCTCAGACTGTCTTGGGTAGTGCTAAAATGGTTATTGAGAATCTTGGTAGCAAACACCCTGAAGAACTTAAAGATATGGTTATGTCTCCAGGAGGTACTACTGCAGAAGGTATAAAAGTTCTTGAGAAAAACAAAGTTAGATATGCGTTTATGAAAGCAGTAGAAGGTGCAACTAAAAAATCAAAGGAGTTGTCGAAATGATGTCTTCTTATATTAAGAAAGTTTTATCAAATACTGTTCCACCGAGTGTATTGATACTTTACTCAATATTAATAGACTGGAAAGAAATAGCAGGTAGTTTTTTTTACTCTCATTCTGTACCTTATAAGTTTTTTGTAAAAAATTCAGAGCTTTACCTAGCATGTGATGATCCAGTTATTGCCACTGAACTTTACTTAAATCAAAAAATATTAAAAAGTAGAATAAAGTTAGTACTCAACCTAGAAGTAAAAACTTTGAAAACTGTTTATGATATAAACAAATTTAGTAAATTCAAAAGTATTATTGACCATAGTTCAAAACCGGCTATTGAATTTTATTTAACTCATCGAGATAAGACGAGAATAAGTAGTTTAGTGTCAAGTGTAGAAGATGATGAAGTAAAAGAATCTCTTCAAATTTTCTTTGAAACTATAAGTATGGTTAGAAATGCTAGAAAGAATATTAAATAATATGTCCAACTCTCTTGATTTTTGGTATTATGAGGGGTTACACTAATTGAAACTTTTGAAGTTGTTGTTTTCAGTTTGATTAAAAGACAGGTTTTTATTATCATTCTTATATATGAAGTTGGTAAGGCTTCTAATTTGGTTTTTTGCTTTTTATCATATATTTTTAAGTGGTTATAACGGATGGGGTTTTGGTAAGAATAAAGTTACTTATGATACGCATGATTGGTATATATATGACATAGGTAATTATAGGGTATTTATAGATGAAAAGCAGACAAACATTTCAAAAATCGTAATTAGGGCATTAAAAGATGCTGATGATGAGTTGAGAGTGATTACTCAAAGAGAGTTATACGAAGTATTTCCTGTTATCTTGTTTCCTAACCAAATTGATTTTCAGGCAAATAATGTAATAGATGGTTTTGTAGGTGAGGGTACTGGTGGGTTTACTGAAGGACTTAAAAATAGACTTGTCATGCCAATAAATGGTAATTGGGGATTTTTCAGAAGAGTTTTGCAGCATGAAATGGTTCATGTATATCAGTTTGATTCTTTTAAGTCCCCGCAGTTCAGAAAGATTTTAAGAAGTGTGGATGTTAATATACCTTTGTGGTTTGTTGAGGGAATGGCAGAATATTACTCTGTTGAGTGGGATTTTTCAACTGAAGAAATTATAAGAGATGTTGCAGTAAATAATTCAATAGTACCCATATCTAGGTTATCGGATATTAATAAACTAATGCCTGGAGAGTATATACTCATATATAAACAAGGACAAGCTATACTGAAATATATCGGTGATAAATTTGGTAAGCCAACCATATATAAGATTTTCAAGTCTTATCTCAAGGGTGATAAGGATCCTTTCAAGTCAGAAGTAGGTATGGCTCTTGAAGATATCGAAAAGTCTTTTGTATATGAAACTAGGAAGAAATATCTCTCTATGATGTCTTCTTACGAAGAAGCTGATGGCTTTGCTAAATCAATAACTGGTGAACCTTATGGTTCCCAATCTTATAGTAAGTTTATACCAACTTTTATCTCATCTAATCTAGTTGCGTTTTTGACATACAAAGATATATATCCTAAAATAGTCCTTTTTGATATAAATCAGAAAAAAGTTGTTAGGACACTTGTTATAGGGGGATTTGACGAGAATTATCTGGAGTTTCATATAACTAGGAACAACATATCTTCTTCAACTAATGGAATTATAGTATTTGTTTCTAGATCTGGAGGTAGGGATGTCTTGAATATATATAATATATCGAGCGATTATTCTTATCAGATACCATTTGGAGATATTAGGATAATTTCATCTCCGGATATTTCTCTTGATGGAGAAGTTGTTGTATTTTCTGGTTTTGATGGGCTAAGAGAGGATATATACATTTTTAACCTTGTTACTAAAGATCTAAAGAGACTTACAGATGATATATTCTATGATTCTGAGCCAAGGATATCCCCAGATAAGGATTACGTGTATTTTATCTCTACTAGAAACAAACCTAGTCTCTTCTCTCAAGATACAGATATATACCGTTTGCGGTTATCTGATGGTAGTATAGAGAAGTTTATCGATATAGGTGGAGAAGAGCAGAATCCATTTTTATCATGTGATGGTAAATATTTATTTTTTGTATCAACCATCGATGGAGTCAGGAATATATTCGTTTATAGTTTTGAGAGTAATATAATAAGGAGATTTTCAAAAATTATTACAGGTGCTTTCTCGCCGAAATTGGATATCACGTCAACGAAAGTCATATTTTCATCAGTAAATAACTTTACTTATAACTTGTATGAAAAGGATTTTGATCCATCTAAACTATATAGTGATGAACTGTCAAATAGTACATTGATTTTAGTATCTGATATCAGTAACTTTAACTTTGAGTATTCTAGAATTTCTGGTATAAATCCAAGAGAAGTGAGTAAATATTTGATGATACCTACAGTTGATTATCTTACGGGTGCCTTTACTTTAAGTTCGGATTTAGGGTTTATTTTACTTTTTGGTGCAGGGTTTAGTGATATTCTTGGAGATCAAAGGCTTTCTATTCTATTTAACAATGCATATGTAAGTGGTATAGATAGTTTTAGTATCTCTGAACTTAACTTTGTACTGTCTTATGTTAATTATAAATACTATTTTGATTTTGGTCTTCAAGCATATAATATAAGAGACTACCTTTTTTCATTGATGAACTTTTTCTATTTACCTTCGATGTTTTATGAAATAGAAAACAATTATTATTCAAAGGCAGGATTTTCAGGATTTGTTTCTTACCCATTTTCTACATTTTCGAGGATAGATTTGTATGCTGAAAGAACTGAATATTATGATGTTCCTATTTTTGACTATATTAATAGGTTGTACCTATCGAAAAAGTTATACTCTTTGAATAGTATTTCTTTGAGTTATTCATATGATTCTACTCTATGGACTGTGGTAGGACCTATTAATGGTATAAGAACTCAGATGAAGTTTTCATATTATCCTGCGTTTTTTAGTGGTGATAAGAGTTTATTTTCTGTGATAGGAGATTTTAGAGGGTATTTAATGATAACACTTATAGATACTTTAGCGTTTAGATTTGTTGGAGGTAGTAAGTTTGGAGATGATGCTAAGGATATTAGGTTTTTCTTGGGTGGTATTGGGACGATAAGAGGATATAGGTTTGGAGAGTTTAGTGGTACAACTTTTCTTTTATCCAATCTTGAAATTAGAATTGCTCTTATAAGAGCGTTATTAGGACCTTTTGGTTTCTCGTTTCCACCTGTTTTTGCTAGTGCTTTTGTTGATGTTGGAATTATAGGAGATGATCCTACAAAATGGCAGATTACATATTTTGACACAACTGATGGACTCTTTAAGCTAAAAGATTTGAAGGTTGGTGTAGGTGTAGGAATAGGGGTATTGTTAGGGACAGGATTTAAGTTAAGATTTGATTTTGCTTCACCTTTTGATGGACATAAATTGCTTGATACTCAGGATTGGAAAACTTACTTCCAAATAGGATATGAGTTCTGATCTTTACTTTATAGTGTTCTTTATTTTTTCTTGACAATGAAAAACCAAATTCTTAAAATAAAGCTAAAGCAAAGGAGGGTAAATTATGAGAAGGCTAATAGGTTTGCTAGTTGTTCTAGCTTTTGGTATGGCACTGGTATCTTGTGCTCCTGCTGGTGGTACTAAAAAAGCAAGTGCAAAAAAAGACCGAAAATCGGCAAAAGTGACTACAGGTGAAGGTAAAATAAAGGCTGGTAAGATAGTTTTCTCTTTTAACTCTAGCGAGTATGGTGGAGCATCTTCTGTTAACTTAGTTGGTTCATTTAATGGATGGAATCCAACAGATCCTAATTATGCTATGGAAGATCCAGATGGAGATGGTATTTTTGAAATAGAGGTTGAGTGGGATTCAGGTAAGTATTTATACAAGTATTATATCGACGGGAATTGGCCAAAAGATATGAGTGAATTAGAACAATATATATCACCAAAACCAACTGAGTATGTCGATGACGGCTTTGGTGGCAAAAACGCAGTTTTAGTAGTTGAGTAATTGATTCTATGTTGAGTTGGGGATGCAGAAAGTATTTCTGCATCCCATTTCTTGCTCTAGGCAATAATCACAAAAACAGTTAAAAGATATTTAAAATTTTTTTGTTTGATTTATGAAGTGTTTTTATAAAAATTCTTCAAGAGGAGGTTTATATGTTAGATCAATTTCCAAAGGGGCCTAATATTTTTGACCCCAATATACCTAGTGCGGTTGGTAGCCACGAAAGTTTAGTTCAGGAAGGGAGGTCAAAAGAAGCTGAAGATAAGAAGTTTGTTAATGATTTGACTAATGAATTAATGAATAAAATAATAACTAAACTCCCTCCTGAAATGTCTGATAAGCTTGACATAATGGGAAGTATAAGGGACAAAATCTATAACTATATTAACATCACATATCAAAACATGATGAATAGGTACTTAAAGACTGTTGAGGATGAATTTTTGAAGAAGGTGAGAACATTTGTAGACAGAGAAGAAAACAGACAGATGGCAAGATACACACCAAGGGAGTTAGTTGAGCTACTTGATAAGATAGCAGGTCCTGATAAGTTTCACACAGGAGAAATTGAAAAGTCGATAGTTAATATGTATGGTCACTTACAAGGTCATATTCAAAGAGAAGTTACAGAGGTAGAAGAAAGAACTAATGCTCTATTAAGGCAAAAAACTGATGTTGGAGCACTAGTAAGAGGACAAAATGCTTATGCGATAATGAAAGGTACCTTCAGGAATAATCCCTACAATCCTACCTATGTCTATGATGTAAAGCTCTCTATAAATATCCTTGAGAATGAGCTAATAAGCCCAATATACCACTATCAAGTACCACTGTCTTTGATAATAAAAGAAGCTATACAGCATAGAATCATTGAACTTATAGATAAGGAGATTGAAAGAATAAATGAAGAACTGATAGATCAAGGTAAAGCAGAACTAGATAAAACGGAAATAATATTTGAGAAGATAAGACAGATAGAAAACTTCACTAGCGATGAAAAGGAAGATGAAAACTCGACGAGGTATACTATTTTAGCAAAGAAATTTATCGATAAAATAGAGGGACTAAGAGCAGAAATCCCACCTGATGAGTATGATCCTTTGAATATAAGAGAAGTCATAAAGAAAATATTTGATATAGAAAATATAAGAAATAGAGGATATAACTCTGCTGTTAATGTTTTAACTTCAATACTTGATACAGGTAAATTAGGGTATCAGTACATAAATAACTTCAAAAATGCCAGAGTATGTGTAATAAAAGAGTATGAAGAATCTGATCCTACTAAGTTACCGCACGAAAACTATAGAATAAAGATAGCATACTATGATCAAAATCAATTAATCAAACTTAGGGAAGAATATGACAAACACTTTGAAGCATTTGAGAGAGAAGTAAGAAGATTATGGCAGTTAACTTATCAGTACTACCTTAAAAACAAAAAAAGATTTAACATAAAAGATTTTGATGATATGGTTTTGAGGTATATGCCAAGAGATTGGGCAAAAGAGTACTTTGAAGCAAATGCAGAGAATGGTGGAGATGAAATAAAGTGGCAAGAACTAGGTTTTCTATCACCAGATGATACTGTTGTTGAAGAAAGTAATCCTCACTACATACCGGAAACTGATAACTTATTTAGAAGGATAAGGTTCATACAAGATCTATTAAAGAAAATGCATGGAGAAGAAAAACCACTAGAAAGAGTGATACTCGAAGAAAGAATTAATTTTGTCCTTGAAAGGTTTAATGAGTTTGCTTACTCGTTAAATCCACACCATATACAACCAGGTCTAGTTTTAGAATTAGATATAACTACAATAAAGAGGAAACAATTTATACTAAGACAGATGGCTGAAGTTATCAATGAGTTCCTATTCCAGTTGTCGAAAGGATTTACTGATGTTGCGTTTGCTCAATATAGTAGAAGGAGATCAACTGTGAGAACTGATATAGATCAATCTTTTGCACAACCTGAGGATAAAGAAAGTGTTTCAGAAATGGCTTATAAGAAAGTGTCTGATGTATCAAAACAAGAAGAACCGAAGGTTAAGGGTAAAGCAGATATATCACCTAAGAAAACAGTTGAAAAGTTAGAAGAATTATAATAAGACAAGGGGGTAATCCCCCCCCTACTTATTTGGGGGCATTTGTTCTTGAGGGTATTAGCTTTTAAAATGTCTAAACATTGAGGTTAGTGTATACTTTATTGCTTAGCTACAAAGAGAAGTTTAAAACGAAAGTACGAATAGTAGGTTAAGTCTTTTTAAGATTAGTATTTGAAAGTCGGAACCTTAACTATATTTGAAATTTCTGAGTGAAGTTTTGGAAATATTTTGTTGTATTCATAAAGCTTCTGCTAGTTATTCATCTAATATGGTAACTCCAATTTCTTTTACGTTTTTATCTTTTATGTTGTATGCCTTTACTGTTGGTGAGCCGTCTTTCATAGAAGATATAACAAAAATTAAATGATCAATTAACTCGTTTCTGTCTAAGTCAGTTTTTGAAGGATATGGGTCAGTAACAGGATGAGAGTGGAATATTGCTATAAAGTCTTTGCCCTTTTCATCGATTTTATCGAGCGTATTCATAAGTTCAACAGGATCCATCTCAAAGAATGTTTCGCTTTTGGCTATATTGTTCATAGGTATGAACTCATCAATGGTATCTCCATTTCCAACAAGTAAACCACATGCCTCAAAAGGAATATTTTTTTTCATCCAATCTATCATCTGATTGTAAACATCTTTTTTTATCTTCATAAAACACCCCTAAAAATTCCAAAGAGATTGGTTACTAAAGTATCTGGTTATACTATCAGGAAACACTGTAACAATTACACCGCTATCGATTCTTTTTGCTAACTCGAAAGCAGCGCATAAGTTTAATCCTGAAGATGGACCTACCATAATACCTAACCTTTTTGCAATTTCCTTAACCATTCTGTAAGCATCTTCAGTAGATATAAAGAACTTTCCATCAACTAAAGAGCTATCAAATATAGCTGGAATTTTGGATGAAGCAAGATGTTTTACTCCTTCAACACCGTGGTATTCAGAATCAGGTTCGACAGTATATGTCTTTATAAGAGGATTAAATTCTTTAAGTCTTTTAGAAGTACCAACGAATGTACCACTTGTACCTATAGAGCAAATAAAATGTGTTACCTTACCATTAGTTTGAGATATTATTTCAAGAGCAGTAGTGTTGTAATGAGCTAAATAGTTATTTGGATTACTGTATTGGTCAAGTAGAATGTATTTGTCTGGATTTTTCTTGATTATCTCATAAACTATCTCTTGAGCTCCATCAGTACCTTCAAGTGGATCAGAGTAGATAACATTTGCACCAAGGAAACTAAGTATTTTTTTTCTCTCTTCACTAGCGTTACTTGGTACAACAAGGGTTAGAGGATACTTTTTTATACTACATATCATAGCGTAGGCTATACCTGTATTCCCTGAAGTTGAGTCAATAAGTATCTTACTACTATTCAAAATTCCCTTAGTCTCAAGATCTCTTATTATAAAGTAAGCTGGTCTATCCTTAATGGATCCTCCAGGATTGTAAAACTCTAACTTGGCATAGATCAAAACATTTTTCGATATGCTACTAATCCAAGGCTCTATCCTGATAATAGGTGTATTCCCTATTAAACTTAATACATCTACCATAAATAAATCTATCAAACAAAATTTTATTTGTAAAATTTTTCTTTATTCAAATTGAGATAGATTATTTTGAGCATTGTACTATAAGTTTCTATAGTAAAAACACTTAATGAATAAAAGTATTAGAAGAAAGGTACTGTTATTTAATGTCATCAATTTTATTAGAGCGATTATTTAGCAAGATGATCTATGATGCTGGCTAGCTTTTCTGGAATTTCAATAGGAGTCATGTGTCCTCCTTCTGAGATTATGTACACTGGTTTTTTGAAAATTTTTGAGAATTTGTATTGAACCTGTATAGGTACTAGTTTGTCGTGATGTGACCATATAATTTCAACGTCAGGTAACATACTTCTATCTATATCCTCAACGAACATATCGAAAAGATTTTTTGTTATTCTGAGCGCACATATTTTATTTCTTAGTGAATTGAAATGAATTGATGTGTAGTCTGATAGGTACTTTGATATATTCTCTTTGACTTTATCTGATATTGGAAGGAAAAATAGAAAATTCTTAAAGTAAAATTTTATAAAAAGTGGTATTGTGAAAATACCTATTAAAAAACGTATTGGTTTCCAAAAAGAAATTTTTAGTATAGGGTGGAGTAATCTCCAAAACTCATATGAACCTATTGAATTGACGATTATAACCTTCTTAACTAGAGTTTTTGATATTTCATATAACTTATTAGCAAGAAAGAGGGATATTTTGCCTCCTGTAGAGTGACCTATAAGTATGACATTATTCAAACCAAGTGATACTATGAATCTGGTTAAGATATATATGTTCTCTGAAGTATTGAAGTTGAGTTTTAGTGATCTTGAACTTTGACCATGTCCTAGCATATCGATAGCAATTATTTTATACTTACGTTTATCAATATTTTGTATGACGGGTATCCAGCTTTCTTTTGAAGTTAGCCAGCCATGTATAAATAATAATACTTCTTTCCCTTTACCTATCTCAAAGTACGAAATGAATCTATCTTTGTCAACCTTGAATATCTTATTATCGATCATAAACCTAAAATGTTTTTGAAAGTTGTTTTTGTTCTTCCTGATATTGTTTTACCATAGATGAGTCTTCAACTGAAAGTGGTACTACCTTCCAGAATAGCGATACATATTTATCAAAGTTATCTAGAATCTCTTTTGCCTTAGTACTTTGAGTGTATTTGTAATGATTTTCTATCATATTCTTTAGGATGCTGATATGCTCATCATTAGGTGTCATTTTGACTATAGTTACCATTTGGGGATTATAGAGTTTTTGGAATCTATTTTCTTCATCGAGCACAAAAGCTAATCCACCACTCATTCCTGCACCGAAATTCTTTCCTACATTACCTAAAACCACGACAATACCATCTGTCATGTATTCGCATCCATGATCACCTAATCCTTCTACCACAGCCTTAGCTCCACTGTTTCTGACGGCAAATCTTTCTCCTACTCTACCTCTTATATAAACTTCACCACCTATAGCACCATACAAAAGAACATTACCAGCGATAATATTCTTACTTGGATCAAACTTAATATTTTCAGAAGGTTTTACGACTATTCTACCACCGAACATACCTTTACCAAGATAATCATTAGCATCACCTATTAGGGTTAAGTTGATGCCTTTTACTATGAAGGCACCAAAGCTTTGGCCAGCACTACCTCTGTATGTTATGTTTATATTTGCGTTTTCAAGTGGATTGTTTTTCTTGTAGGTTTTGACAATATAGTTTGATATTTTTGCACCCACTGTTCTATCTGTATTTTTAATCTTAAGTTCAAAATTAACTTCACCATTATCTTCCGCGACAGCCTTTCTAAATTCCTCATTGTTGATAACAGTATCATCAATATGATCTTTTTCTGGTATATCGTTTTTCTTACCACCGTATCTCAAAAGATTATTATCACAATTAGAGTAATTTTGCAATAAATAGGATAAGTCTATGTTAGTAGTTTTTGGTAGATAAACTTCAGATTTGGGTTTAAGTAAATCTGTTCTTCCTATTATATCATCGAGTTTTTTATATCCCATTTGAGCGAGTATTTCTCTGACTTCCCTGGCGACAAATATAAAGTAATTTATCACCCATTCTGGTTTACCTGGGAATCTTTTTCTGAGTTCTGGGTCTTGTGAAGCAACGCCTACAGGACACTTATTGGTATGACATATCCTAGCCATTATACAACCTTCAGCGATCATAGCCATAGTACCAAAACCATACTCGTCTCCACCAAGTAAGGCTGCTATGATAACATCTCTACCAGTTTTGAAGCCACCATCGACTCTCAACTTGACTTTATGTCTTAGACCGTTATCAACTAATATTCTTTGAGTTTCAGCAAGTCCAAGTTCCCAAGGCATACCGGCATACTTTATTGATCCCCAAGGAGATGCACCTGTGCCGCCATTATGCCCACTTATTTGTATACTGTCGCTATATCCTTTTGCTACTCCTGCTGCTACTATTCCAACACCAGTTTCGGAAACAAGTTTCACACAAACTCTGCCATCAGGATTTATGTGCTTAAGGTCATATATAAGTTGTGCTATATCTTCTATGCTGTAGATGTCATGATGAGGAGGTGGAGATATAAGACTTATACCAGGTTTTGTATGCCTTGCTCTTGCTATATCGCCGCTGACTTTCTTACCTGGTAATTGTCCACCTTCACCGGGCTTAGCACCTTGCGCTATCTTTATCTCCATCTCCTCTGCTGATATAAGATAAGAAGGAGTAACTCCAAATCTACCTGAAGCAACTTGCTTTATCTTACTATTTGATTCGCTATAGAGACGTTCGTCAAGTTCTCCACCTTCACCACTATTACTCTTTGCTCCTAATCTATTCATAGCAATAGCGATGGTTTCGTGAGCTTCCTTACTTAAGGCACCAAAAGACATTGCCTGTGTGGTAAATCTTTTTACTATCTCATATTCAGACTCTACTTCATCAACAGATATTGGATTTCTATCACTCTTTATCTCAAGCAAATCTCTCAAAGATGATGGCTGTCTAGTGTTTACAATTTTTGAAAATTCTCTGTATGCTTCTTCATCACCTTGCCTAGTTGCTTTCTGTATAGCTCTTAACATCTCTGGATTATGTTCATGAAACTCTCCGTCTTTTCTGTATTTGTAGAAACCATAGTCATCAACCATGGGGACAAAATTATCTCCGTAACCTTTCTTGTAAAACTCCTGATAATCTTTTTCTATTTCCTTAATACCTACTCCTTGTATTTTAGTGACAGTACCTGTAAAATACTTATCGACTAACTCACTTGATAAACCTAAAGCTTCGAATATTTGAGCTCCTCTATAGCTATTTATGTCGGATATTCCCATTTTTGACATTATCTTATAAAGTCCGGCTTCGATAGCACTTCGATAGTTTCTAAGAACTGTAGTGTAGTCGGAAGGAAACTCTACTTGCTTTTCTATATCTTCTGATTGAGCCATATCTACAACAACATCATAAGCAAGATAGGGATTTATCAAAGAAACACCATATCCAATAAGTACAGCAAAATGATGGTCTATCCTAGCTTCACCAGTTTCAACGACTATAGAGCATTTTGCTCTGATACCTTCTTTTATTAGCCTATGGTGTAATCCAGCACTAGCAAGAAGTATGGGTACATAAGTAAACTCTCTATTAACTCCTTTGTCACTCAATATTATTATGTTATACCCATTTCTTGCAGCTCTGACACCTTCTTCTATAATCCTCTCAAGTTCCTTTTCAAGGTTAGTTGAATTGTCTTTTGATTTGTATAGTGTCTTTATAACGATTGATTTAAAATCTTCATTGTTCAATTTTTTAAGATAATCAAGCTCAGCATCTGTTATAATGGGTGATGAAAACTTGAGAAGTTTAGCATTTTCAGGTTTATCGACTAATATGTCTCCGTAAGATCCCACATAAGTGTCAAGAGACATAACTAATTTCTCTCGGTATGGATCTATTGGTGGATTAGTAACTTGTGCAAACCTCTGTCTGAAGTATTCAAAAATACTCTTGGGTTTAAACGATAAGACGGCTAGCGGAGTATCATCTCCCATTGCCCCTACAGGTTCTTTTCCAGTTTTTATCATTTCAGCGAGTTGTTTTTCTTTTTCTCCTGCGTCATATCCAAAAGCTCTTTGCTGTCTTATTAGTTCTTCTCCTTCAAAAGAAAGATGATAGTTTTCCCCTGGTACGTCAGAAATCTTAACAACTTGAATGTTTTTTATCCATTCTGAGTAAGGATGTTTCTTTGAGTATTTTTTCTTTATTTCTTCATTCTTTAAGACTTTGCAGTTGATTAGGTCAAAAGCGATTATTTCTCCAGGTCCTAACTTTCCTTTTTCGACAACTTTGCTTTCATCGATTTCTATCATTCCGACTTCAGATCCTAAAATAATCCTTTCGTCAGTAATTATATATCTTGTTGGTCTTAATCCATTTCTGTCAAGTATAGATGCAATAACTTCTCCATCTGTCATAACGAGTGCTGCGGGTCCGTCCCAAGGTTCAGAAATAGTTAAATTATATTCAAAAAAGGCCTTAACGTCGCTATCTATGTAGGGATCATATTTATATGCTTCTGGTACAAGAATCATAATAGAATGTAGTAAGTCTCTACCAGACATGTAGAGAAGTTCAAGAGCATTGTCTAATTGAGAAGAATCACTACCATAAGGCCATATCACAGGTTTTAAGTATTTTGTATCTTCTCCCCAAATGCTTTCGCTAAAAGATGATTCTTTTGACTTCATCCAATAGTAGTTACCTTGAAGAGTATTTATCTCTCCATTATGTGCTAGCATTCTAAAAGGTTGAGCTATAAACCAATTGGGTAGCGTATTAGTACTGTACCTTTGGTGAAAAATAACGAAATCTGATTCGAAATCTTCTTCTCCCAAGTCAACGAAAAAGTTAGGAAGTTGAGGGGCAATAAGAAGACCTTTGTAGACTATAGTTCTTGAAGATAGCGAAGCTATGTAGCATTGATTTTCTAGGTTATTCCGATAGAAAAGATATTCAATATGTTTTCTGGTTATATATAGTTTTCTCTCTGTTTCTTTAGAAGAGTTATCGACATGAATAAAAACTTGCTTTATATCAGGAAGACTTTCTAAAGCAGAATCTCCCAGGAATTCTTTTCTTACAGGAACATTTCTCCACCCTATTACATCGAAATTTCTATTGTTAAGAACTTCGTTTATTATCTTTGTGGCAATATCTTTTTTATTTTGATCTCTAGGTAGAAATATAACACCTACAGCGAATTTGCCTTCTTCAAGAGAAGGGTTAAAAACTCTCTTGAAGAACTTATAAGGAATTCTAGTGAGTATTCCACATCCGTCACCAGTTTTTGCATCAGAACTAACGGCACCTCTGTGAGTCAAATTGGAAACTGCGTTTATACCGTCAACAACAACACTATGACTTCTGTGTCCTCTAGTATCCGCAACAAAACCTACTCCACATTCATCATGCATGTTTTCATAGAACTTTCTCCAATCTATATCCATAAATACACCTCTACGGTTGGTAAATTTTAAAAATAATACTAAGATACTTTCACTTTTTCAAGATCAACACAGCGAACTGTAAAATTTTTTGGTAGGTTATTTTGGACAACTTGAAATAACTTAATATCTGAAAAGAACTGTACAAGAACGTTATGAGGTTTGAGAGTTTACTGTTAATATTAGTATATTTAAAGATTGTATTCGAAGTGAGTGCTTGAGTATAATATTTCAGAATTTATGAGGATAGGTTTAATAGGGGCAGGTAGCTGGGGAATTGCTTTGGCTGTTGTTTTTTCAGATAGAAATAATGTCAGACTTTGGGTGAGAAAGGTAGAGACCTTGGAATATATTTTAAAACACAGAGAAAGTCCTGATTATCTTAAGGGGGTAAGGATACCAGATAGCGTAAATGTGACTAATTCTTGTGAAGATATGTCTGACAGAGATGTTATATTTGTGGTTGTGCCTTCAAAATATCTAAGACAAACTTTGAGACTTTTTAAAGGTGTTATTGATGACAAACCTATAATAAGTTGTACAAAAGGCATAGAAGTAGAGAGTGTTAGCTTTCCTACAGATATAATAAAAGAAGAAATAGGTAGTAGAGTAGTGGGGGTTTTATCTGGACCTAGTTTTGCTGAAGAAGTTGCTAGAAAACTACCTTGCGCTATAACTTTGTCTACTTCTGATGATAGGGTTACATCTACTATTCAATCCTCTATAAGTACAAGTTATTTCAGGGTTTACGGTTGGAATGATATAAGAGGTATGGAAATAGCAGGTTCTTACAAGAATGTTATTGCTATATCTGCTGGTATTATAGATGGTCTTGAACTTGGTTACAATGCTAAAGCCTCTCTTATAACAAGAGGATTGAGTGAGATTGTAAGATTGGGGGTAAGATTGGGTGGTAAGCTTGAGACATTTTATGGGCTTGCTGGTATTGGAGATCTTATTCTAACGTGTACTGGTAGATATAGTAGAAATAGACAACTAGGTGAAATGATAGCAAAGGGTGTTAAACCAGAAGATTTTATATCTTCATCTAAAATGATTCCAGAGGGATATTACAATGTAGTCTCAATAAAAAAGCTTTCTGAAAAACAAGGTGTTGAACTTCCAATAGCAAATGAAGTTTATGAAATAATATACAACAATAAAAATCCTTTGAATTCTCTAAGGGATCTTATGTCAAGACAGCTAAAGTTGGAGTTTTAATATGTCTAAAAAAACTTTTTTGAAGAAATTTGATGTAGAAAATGTTTATCTGGTAAAAGAAAAAATAAGTAAAGAGTTTGGAGAGATTTTACATCCTGAACCCACAAAAAGTAATTATGAGCTTTTTAGGTTTTCTTCTTACGGAGGAACGCTTGTAATTTACAAGAGTGGAAAAGTTTTGCTTCAGCATGATCAACTTGATTTTATTGAAGACTTCTTGATATCGATGGGAGATGAACAAAAGTATGATGTTTTGATAGGTATTGATGAGACAGGAAAAGGAGAGTTATTTGGTAATATAATCATCTGTGGAGTTAAAATACAGGATAGAAAAAATGAAATTGAAAGGATTGTATCGACAATTAATACCAAAGGTAAGGTTGGATTTGAGAAATATGAAAGTATATTTGATCGGTTAATTGAAATGGGTGTTGAGTACGTGATAGAAGAGATACCAAATGAAGAACTCAATTATGGAAATATGTACAGTTTGATGATAAGGTATTACCTATTAGTTCTTAATAAATTTGTTGAGAAAGGGCTTAGTAATAAGACAAGAGTTACTATTGATGATTTTGGAATAAAAGAAAAAGATAAACAAACTATAATAAATAAATGTATAAATGCTTTGGTTATTATTGAGAATAAGGCGGATGACAATTATCTTGAATGTAAGGTTGCTTCTATAATATCAAGGTATCATAGAGAAGTTTTTCTAAAGAAGATAAACGAAGAATATGTTATAAATGGTGAATTTCCAGGATCGGGTAATGTTTCTGACCCTAAAACTATTAGATGGATTAAAATGTGGGTGTCGAAGTATGGCAGTTTGCCTTCTTTTGTTAAACGATGGTACAAGACTGTAGATAGATTGATTCATGATTTGTAATTGTTTTTTAGTAGTCTTCAAAGTTAAATATTTTCATTAGAGTCTTATATAGATGTGTGAATATTTCTTGTCGAAGAGTAGCTAATTCTTAGGTTCAATTAAAACTGGAAATGTTACCAAAAATGAAAAGAAGGTTATTTTGTTAAGGATACAATCAAATATTCTTAAGAATGTGATGACTCTAGAGAAGTACTGAAACCATGCTTTAGTTTGATTTTACTCTCGAAAATCAAATATAAATCTCTAATATGTTTGAAAGGAAGATAAGTAAAATTTTGAGACAAAAGGTAATAGATCTTTTAAATCAAGAATATGCACTTGGTGATGTATTTTTTGATAAGTTGGAAGAATTGTACAACTCAGTTGATGATCCAAAAGACAAGGAAAGCTTTTTTTCTTCTTTTTTGTACATACTGTCTCATCTAGAGTTTAATGAAGAGGTAGCAAAGTTACATTGGTATAATATAGTAGAAAGGCATAGAGAACTTGTAAAGAAACTTGGAAGAAATGTGAGTATAAGAACATCTGTTATTGACTATTTTACATACAATAATAGTACACTTAAAAATCCAGTTGTTATTGAGATATTCTTGTATGATTCGTCTGAGATGAAGGTTTTTGTAGATGAGATGACAGGTGTTTATAACTACAGGTATTTCAAAGAAGCACTTTGGAGTGAAACGAGAAGGTCCGAGAGATACAATCTAGTTTTTTCTCTTGCTATAATAGATATAGATAATCTTAAGAACATAAATGTAAGGTTTGGTGAGGATAAAGGTAATGCTGTAATAAAAACACTAGCTAAGGTGATAGATCTGAATAAAAGAGCAGAGGATACTATATGTAGGTATGGTGGAGATGAGTTTATAGTACTATTACCAGAAACAAGTAAATCTGGAGCTATAGCATTTATAAGCAGGATAAAGAGAAAATTTGAAGAAGCACTTAGAGAAAAGGATATAAACGCAACAATAAGTGTAGGGATAAGTGAATTTCCATCAGATACAAAAGATCCAGCATTGTTAATTGAACTAGCGGATAAAGCACTATATACAGCAAAATTTAGAGGTAAGGACAGAATAATTGCATGGAGTAAAGATTTACTATAAGAGTAAGGATAATAGCTGGTTTAGGTTTTGTCCCATTTCATCAAGTTCCCATACAAAGTCCACAGCTGACATCTTTATAGCACTTTTAGGCATACCGAATATTACGGATGATTTTTCTCCCTGTGCTATAGTTATAGCTCCAGCATCGTGTAACTTCTTAAGTCCTTTTGCTCCATCAGATCCCATACCTGTCATTATAATACCAATAGCATTTCTTCCTAAGCTATTTGCCATACTCTCAAATAACATATCTACAGAGGGTCTAAAGATAAACCTATCATCATCAACTGTTCTCGTAAAAACTCTATTGTCTTTTGAGTCAATGATGATATGCTTACCCCCTTTTGCTATTATTATCTTACCTGGAACTACAATATCATATTCTTTTGATTCAACGATAGTAAAATGTGGAAACGAAAGTTCAAGAGATTTAGCAAACTCTGAAGTAAAAAACTCAGGCATATGCTGTGCTATAACTATACCTAGAGGGAAATTGTTTCCCAAACTGGATAAAAACTTTCTTATTGTTGGAGGGCCACCTGTAGATATACCTATACCTAAAACTTTGGGCAATATGTTTTTCTTTGCTACTACCTCTCGTATGGAGGGATTCCGAAACTCTACGTGTTTGGTTTCAACTATTGATAAGTTAGGAGTAATTTCAACATCCTCAGTTTTTGTATTTCTTGGACTCTTTAAACCCCAAACCAAAACTTTCTCAAGTATTTGATTTTTCACCTTTTCAATATCGATAGATATAGGTCCGGAAGGTTTGGTTATAAAGTCTTTGGCTCCAAGAGATAATGCTTTTATTGTTACTTCGGCACCTCTTTTGGCAAAAGAAGATAGTATTATAACGGGTGTATTTATACCTAATTTTATGTATTCATCCAAAAACTGTAGTCCATCCATCTCAGGCATTTCTATGTCAAGTAGTATAACATCATATGTATTCTTCTTTAGTTTATTTAATGCTACCTTACCATTAATCGCAGTATCTTTTGCTTCGATCATCGGATGAGATGAAAGAATATCGCTAATCATCTTTCTCATTAAAGCAGAATCATCTACTACTAGAACTTCTATCTTGTCCATAACTTGAAAGTAATAGTGTAATAACTTTACAAATACTTTCAAATTTTGAGGAACGATTAATCGTTTAAAGATCCAAAATTGGTGGGTTTTGAAACAAAAATATAAGAATTATAAACTAATCCTAAGATATAGTTTGGCTGGATATTAAGTATGTTCTCCTCTAGGATATTTTCAGTAAATTAAGGTACATTTTGGCTACCATACTTCTACTCGAGAGGAAAGTTTTTAAATTTGCTCAAAACCCTGGAATCATCTTTGAAGACTATCGGTAGAAGTTTTATTTTACCAAGGTAGATAAAAGTTGAAACTAGGTAGAAGTATATAGTATCTTATTATCAAGATGTATGTAGATATAGGTATTCTTGTTGCTTTTGTTGCGGGTATATTATCTTTTCTTTCTCCTTGTATACTACCTTTAGTTTTACCTTACATTTCTTTTATATCTGGGATATCGGTATTGAACATGAAGGATAAGAATATAACAACAAGAGATAGAGTATTGATAATATTGTCTACGGCTTATTTTGTGTTAGGATTCACAATTGTATTTTTGCTATTTGGGATAGTAGCTGGACAGATTGGAGGTATTCTTATATCTATCAAGGATATTATGTCTAGGATTGCGGGGATTATAATATTGGCGTTTGGATTACATTTGATAGGGATAATTAGAATATCGTTTCTTGACTATGAGAGGAGAATAACAAGCTTTACTCCTGAGAAGTCAAACTTTTTTACTTCTTTTGTTATGGGATTATTATTTGCGTTTGGATGGACACCTTGTATAGGACCTATTCTTGGTGGTATTACTAGTATAGCATTTTATAGTGGTAATTTGATCTATGGGGGGGTGTTACTTTTTGTTTATTCTTTGGGTTTATCGATACCATTTTTGTTGGTATCAATATTTATAAACTCTGCAGTTTCATTAATATCAAAACTAAAGAAAGTTGTTAAAGTTGTTGAGGTGACAAGTGGAATTATACTAATACTCATAGGGTTAGCATTGGTTACAGATTCGCTTGGGATAATATCTGGATATTTGCTTGATTTATTTCCATTCTTAGGAACGCTAGGATAAAATGAAGGCTTGTTTTATAGATTTGGTGTGCTAAAGAAGATTAAATCACTTTGGTAGTGATCATGAAGTATAAACGTAGTTGAGATGTTATAGTAGTATTTACAAATTTGCTTGAGGATATAAATTGGAATTTATTTAAAGTTTTTTTTACAGTGAAGATATGAAAAGGGAGATAATTGAGAGATATCAAGTTTTTTATTATCTGTTTTCAGTTATTGTTGGTTTAACTTTTGGTTTGGTATTAAGAGATTTAAATTCAACTATTGAGGTTTTGATTTGGATTTGTCTAGGTTTTCTTTTGTACCTTACTTTTGTTCAGGTACCAATACTGAGTATGAGGGATGCTTTTTTGGATATAAAGTTTATACTTGCAGCAATAATAGGCAATTTTTTTATATTACCTATAGTAGTATGGGTAATTCTATTATTACTTCCTAACGATATCGGTATTAGACTAGGGGTAATTTTAGTGTTGTTAGTGCCTTGTACGGACTGGTTTATAACCTTTTCTCATCTAGGTAAAGGTGATACTAAGTTGGCGATTGTATTTACTCCAATAAGCCTTGTATTACAAGTGATATTATTACCAGTTTACGTATTCATATTCTTAGGTAGAGATATTTTCATTAGTTTTTCTGGTACTCATATTCTAAGAATTTTTGGATTTGTAATATTATTGCCTTTACTTATGGCTTTTCTTACTCAATACATTCTCAAAAGTAGAGAAAGGTCCAAATATATTGATAAATTGTCGTTGATGACTATTCCTACGTTAAGTGTTATAATATTCTTGATTTCCTCAATTCAGGCAGGTTTGGTTTTTGATAAGTATAAAACCTTATTGTCGTTGGTACCAATATTTTTTATGTTTTTAGCAGTTTCACTTGTAATATCGAAGTTCTTAAGTGCTATTTTTAGACTATCTGCTTTTCAGAGTAGAGTAATTGCTTTCAGTTTAGGTACTAGGAATTCTTTTGTTGTATTACCTTTAGCTTTGGCTTTACCTGAGCCATTCAAAATATCATCTGTCATAGTAATATTTCAATCCCTTGTTGAACTTTTAGGAATGATTTTCTACATTTGGTTCGTACCACAAAAACTTTTTCATGAAACTGATAAAACACAACATAATAGATAATTCAGTATACTTTGATACTTAATTAAAATACACAGAGTTAAACTTTAAACAGTTTCATGAAGGACCAAAGTTTGTAAAATGCTTCTTTTAATGTATCTTGCATAATTGTCAGAATAGGTAGAGCAAATATTATTACTAGTATTAGTCCAACAACTATCTTTACGTCAAAGCTTAAGTTTAAGACGTTCATCTGAGGAGCAGTTTTAGCTATAACTCCTACAACTATATCAATAGCAAGAATAACTGCTATAATAGGTAGAGATATTTTAATAGCAATAGAGAACATAGCGTTGAAGCCACTTACTATGAATTGTGATATTGTTTTGATATTGTCTAAATCCAAATTATATGGCCATATTTTTCTATAGCTTTCGATAAACGCTTGGAAAGATAGGAATGGACCATCTATTGATACGAAGACAAGAGTAGCGAATATAAGTAGTAGCGTTCCGTAAGTTGGTATGCTAGTTTCAGATAAAGGATCAACTACTTCAACAAATCCAATACCAAAAACAGTTGAAAATATCTGAGCTGCTAATTGAAATGCTATAAATATAAGATAAACAAAAAATCCCATGAGTAGTCCTATTATAAGTTCTCCCAAAAGTATGAAGAAGAAACCACCAAGTGATGTTGGAATTTCGTATCCCAGTTGGGTTAGTATAGGAAAAGCCATGTATGATAGGAAAAAAGATAAAGAGACTCTTATTCTATTAGGAACATTAACTCCTCCAAATAATGGTAGTATAGTTAAAAACCCTATTCCTCTTGCAAAAGCAATAAGAAAAAACTGAAAGTTGTATATAAGAAAGTTGGTTATATCAACTGGCATTACTAGTTGTAATAGTAATTTGTTTGTTGAGATGATCTACCTTTGTAGACAGTTGCAAAAATGTACCCATATAGGAAACCACCTATGTGTGCGAACCATGCGATGTTTGATGATGGATTTAGTATTGCGTTTGCGATTTGTCCTATAAGCCATACCCCTATAAATATTGAAGCAGATACTGGAATGACAGTTATTATGAAGAATAAGACAAGAGTAGCAACGTAATTTCTAGGAAAGTACTTTAGGTAAGCTCCTAGGACAGCACTAACTGCACCACTAGCACCTACTAAAGGTATCATTAGTTCACCGGAGGATCTAGCTGAGATTTTTTCTATTCCTAGCATTTCTTGCGGATAAAGTACATACATGTGTATAAGAGCTGAAACCACTGCGGAGCTTAGATAAAACAAAATAAAGACCAATGAACCCATTCTTTTTTCAACATTGTTGCCAAAAATGAAAAAAAACCACATGTTCCCAAGTAAATGGAAAAAACCACCATGTAAAAAAGCATAAGTTATTAGATTTATATAGCCGAAAAACGAATTCTGCTCTCTTGCTTTTATAATCTCATAAGGAACTGCTCCCCATTCCATATAGAACTTGTTTTCGTTTTTAACAAAAAATGTCTGGTAGATGAAGACTAGGACACATATTATTATTATTAATGTCATTACAGGGGTAAGTAGTTTAGGAACGCTTCCAATTCCTTCCCATCGATCTCTTTCTTCAAAGTCAAACAAAGGAATAAACATATATCCCTCTTCCAAAACGAATTATAATAAACAGATATTGTCAGTGTCTAGTTATTAGTAAGTGACTTCAGCAAAAGTCCAGAAATTGATAAAGTTTTCTAAATCTTGGCTACCTTGTATTCATGATTTTTGCTACAGTATTGATATTTGTTTAGAAAGCTTACGCATAGTGCAAATATAATTTTAAAAAATAAGGGAGAATGTTATGTCAATAGAGATAGTTTCGACAAATAGGAAAGCCAAAAAGAACTATGAAATATTCGATACCTACGAAGCAGGAATTGAACTAAAGGGAAGTGAAATTAAGTCAATTAGGGAACACAGAGTTAATATAGATGATAGTTTTTGCCTAGTAGAAAATGGTGAGATATTTGTGCATAATATGCATATATCACCGTATCATGCTTCTAGTGTTTTCAGGCCAGATCCTGATAGAAAAAGGAAACTACTTTTACACAAGAAAGAAATAGATAGAATATCAGGTCAGATATCGAGAAAAGGTTTTACGGTGATACCCTTGAAAGTTTATATAAAGAATGGAAAATGGTGTAAAGTTGAAATAGGTGTATGCAAGGGTAAGAAAGAATATGATAAGAGAGAGGATTTAAAGAAAAAAGATATTGAGTTAGAGATGAAAAGGATAAAGAGTAGATATATTTAGCCGATGGTGGGATTCGAACCCACGACCTACTCATTACGAGTGAGTTGCTCTACCACTGAGCTACATCGGCATTTTTTTATTCTTCAACTTGATAAGTTTTCAACGTTGGTATAGAGTTATACAAGTTTTTGGGTAGAGGCTCATACTTCTCAAAGAACATTATGTAACTTGCTCTACCTTGTGTTATTGACCTTAATACGGTTGTATATCCAAATGTCTCAGAGAGTGGTATGTGTGCAGTTATGACTCTTGTATTTCCTCTCTGATCCATATTTATTATTTTTGCTCTCCTTGAATTAAGGTCACCCAATACATCTCCAAGGTACTCTTCAGGAGTTATAACATCTATTTTCATTATAGGTTCAAGTATAACGGGATTAGCTTGTCTCATAGCATCTTTAAATGCTTTTGATGCAGCAATTTTGAAAGCAAGTTCTGAAGAGTCAACTTCGTGGTATGATCCATCAAAAAGTGTGACTTGGACGTCAACGACAGGGTATCCTGCGACAACTCCACTATCCATAGCTTCTCTTATACCTGCTTCAACGGCAGGTATGTATTCTTTAGGAATTCTACCACCGACTATCTTATCGATAAACTTGAATCCGCTACCTCTTGGTAATGGTTCTATGTCTATAAACACGTGTCCGTATTGACCTCTACCACCTGTTTGTTTTATGTACTTACCTTCAGCTCTAGCTTTTGATTCTATAGTTTCTCTATAAGCAACTTGTGGTTTACCTGTGTTAACTTGTACTTTAAACTCTCTGATCATTCTATCAACCATGATCTCAAGGTGTAGTTCTCCCATTCCCATTATAAGAGTTTGATTTGTTTCTTGATCTGTTTTGACTTTGAATGTGGGATCTTCTTCTTGTAGTTTAGATAGTACGTTTGACAATTTGTCAAGATCTTCTTTTGTTTTTGGCTCGATAGCAATAGCGATAACAGGTTCTGGAAACTTTATTGCCTCAAGGACTATTTTTTCAGAATTTTCAGCAATAAGGGTGTCTCCTGTTGTTGTATCTTTTAGCCCAACGAGAGCAACAACATTACCAGAAGTTGATTGTTCTATTTCTTCCCTCTTATTAGCGTGCATTAGAAGGATTCTAGATACTCTTTCTTTCTTGTCTTTTGTGGAGTTATATACGTACATACCCGATTTTAGAGTGCCTGAGTATATCCTTGTGAAAACTATCTTACCGACATAGGGGTCAGTCATTACTTTAAACGCTAATCCTGTAAATGGTTCAGAATCAACAGGTTTTCTTTCAATTATACTCCCATCTTCTTTGTATCCTTTAACAGGTGGTAAATCTAGGGGACTTGGTAGGTAGTCTACAATAGCATCAAGTAATGTTTGTATTCCTTTATTTCTTAGTGATGTTCCAGCAACAATAGGAAATGCTTTTGTGCTAATGGTAAGTTTTCTTATCATTTTCTTTATTGTAGGCACATCAGGTTCTTTCCCTTCAAGATAGAGTTCAAGAAGTTCTTCATCTTCTTCACAAACTGCTTCAATTAATTTGTTTCTATAAATTTCTACTTTTTCTTTGAGTTCAGAAGGTATTTCTCCAATTCTATATTCTTTGCCTAATTCATCGGTATCCCAATAAATTCCTCTCATTTCAACCAAATCAACAACACCTACAAAAGAAGACTCATAACCTATAGGTATTTGTAAAGGTAATGGTTTAACACCAAGTTTTTGTTTTATAGACTCAAGAGACATGTAAAAATCAGCGCCAACTTTATCAAGTTTATTTATGTAGATAATTCTCGGTACCTTGTATTCATCAGCTTGTCTCCATACAGTTTCAGATTGAGGTTCAACTCCTTCACTACCATCAAGTATTGTCACAGCTCCATCGAGTACTCGGAGTGATCTCTGAACTTCTACTGTAAAATCAACGTGTCCTGGAGTGTCAATAAGGTTTATCCTATGGTTTTTCCAAAAGCAAGTAGTAGTAGCACTTGTAATAGTGATGCCTCTTTCTTTTTCCTGAATCATCCAGTCCATTTCCGCAGCACCCTCGTGAACTTCTCCCATCTTATGTATTTTACCAGTGTAGAAAAGTATCCTTTCGCTAGTAGTTGTTTTCCCAGCGTCAATATGTGCTATAATACCGATATTTCTTATCCTTTCAATAGGTATAACTTCTCCCATAACACTCTCCTCAAAGATTTTTGAGCTTAATTATAAAAACATTAAGTCCATCCTTTCCATTTCCGAACTCTACAAAGCTAAATGCTGGATTTTTCTTCTTTTTGATACAAGTTGTGGATTTATGTGTTATGTGAACTAAAAATTCATCGTAAGAATAGTATTGGTACTATGTTGTTTATAATTTTTAAGATTTTCCAAACTTTGAAAATTTCTCTAATTTCCATCTGAAGTTGGGATATGTAGCTAAATAGGTTAATCAATTGGAAGTTTTTCTGGAGTGTGTTGTAAAATATTCTATGGTTAACATAGAAGGGATAATATTTGACCTTGATGGAACGCTTTTAGATACTCTCGATGACATAGTTGATGCCGGTAATAATGTCTTGAGAAGGCTAGGTGTTGTGCCAGTTGAAAAAGAAAAATATAGAGATTTTATAGGAGGGGGTGTTAAAGAGCTTTTTATAAGATTACTAAATTACAGAAATGAATTTTCTGAAGAGAAACTTGAAAAGTCATTAATACTTATGAAAGAGGAGTATTCAAGGAATTACTTGAACAAGACAAAACCATACGATGGTATATACGACATGCTAAAATTCCTAAAAGAGCAAAAGTATAAAATGTCAATTTTGTCAAACAAACAACATTTCTTTACTAAGGAGCTTGTTGAACATTTTTTCAAAGATTTTGATTTTATAGTAGTAAGGGGTATTGAAAACTCCGAAGATAGGAAACCAAATCCTAAATTAGCACTTGAAATAGCCAGAATTATGGAAGTAAAACCTCAAGGGATTCTATTCATAGGTGATAGCGTGATAGATGTGATAACAGCTAAAAATTCAAATATGATTTCGGTGATGGTATCTTGGGGTTTTAAATCACTCGATGAAATAGGAGAAGTTAAACCTGACTACATTATGCATCATCCTATGGATATAAAAAATATACTATCTTGATGTTAATGGAATAGAATAATACCAAACTAGTATCGGAGTTTCATACATTACTGAAGTTTTTGGAAAGAAGTTCAATAAGTATTAATTTATAAGGAAAGATAAGGTAGACAGTTGATATTGATGTTAGTTTAAAATTTAAGATTTTGGAAAGTTTCATCTACAAATAATGTTATTGCTACTTTTGCTTTCGGGTTGGTGAAGGTTATAATAGTAGGATGAAGGTAGATCAAAGTTTCTAGAATATGAAGAGAGATTTTATGGAAGTTATTAATTTACTGTGTACTATATCAGTGTTAGGGTGATAGAAAGGTTAAAAAGTAGTAGATTTGAGTAGGAGGTATGGTTGAAACACTCGGGGCTTTTTATATTCTTCAACGTTTTAGGTAAAGTGGGTGCACTAGAGATAGGAGAATAATTTAATTGCTTAAATAGGTTATCACTAAGGTGTTTAGAATTCTCCTTTACAAAAAATGCTAAACTATTTACAAAACTTTGAAATTTGCTAGGATTTGAATTTGATAAATCTTTGTTATATCATAATACTACCAAGAAAATGGAACATATCAAAAAGCTTCTTGATCTAAATAAAGATGTCTTTATCCAAACAGATTCACCTAAAAAAGCTACTAAAAATGTTATAGAAAAGCTTCAGGATTACGTAATACTAAAACAAACTACTTATCCGTTGAGCCCATTTTCTACATTCTTGAAAACAAATTTCGATGAAAAAGTATTTCAGAAAATAAGCAAAAAATACAGTTTGGACATAGTTGAATATTTCCTGAAACTTATTCAGGAACGAGAGGTTGATGTTATGGAATTCTTTGAAGAGTACTTTGAGATAGTAGAATTCTCAATAAAGAGGAACGAACTATATAATCTTATAGCAGAATTTTTCATAAAATTAATACTAAAAAGTAACGTTAAGAATCTAGTAATACATGTAACCTGTTCAGAAATTTTCACTTCTAGTAGTCATATTCTTAAAGTATTTCTAAAAACTCCAAAAAGACCTCGTTTGGTACTGATCGAAGATATAAGTGATACTGAAAGTGTATCTGGTAATATGGGTGTAGAAAAGCATATCCTACTATTTAGTAGCAAGCATAGAAAACCAAGAAAAGTTTTGAGCAATAAAAATATGTTTCTCGAACACTATAGATGGATGTGTTGGGAGGTATGTGTTTTACTGTATAGTATAGATGAGAAATTGAGGAACAACAAAAGTATTAAATTGAAAGCAGTGATTTCGATGGTCGGTAATAATAGTATTGATGATGCGATTGATGATTTTTATAGTATGTTGGAGAACTTAAAAGATAATGAAAATATGGTAACATTATCAAGGTTAAATAGACTTCTTGCCTCACTTTACTCTATATCTCAGTCTAGGTGGAAGTTAGCAATTAATGCTGCTAGAAAATCCTATGAGTTTGCTTTAAGGTCTGGGGATGAAAGAGAGATAATTCTATCAAAATCTCTTATGTTTTTTGTAGGATTGATGGATAGTAATGAGTTATTCGAATTGTTTAACTATCTGAGAGAAAATAAACAGCTTTTTAAGAAGCTCTATAACTATATAACAAATTTCTACTATTTTTATATAGTAATTAGGAACAAAATAGAACTAGAGGAAATACTAAAAATAGCTAAAGCTACAGAAGAGGATCTCATTAGATCAAACGATAAATTCAAGCTTGTACTGCATTATCACCTTTTAGCAAATGTTATGGTTGAATTTGGTAATTTTGAAGAAGCAATAAAATATGACCTTAAGGCACTTAGGACAGCAAGAGAAGTAAATTCTCCTAACATATCTCATATTTACAATAGTCTATCACACATATATTATACAACAGATAAGTTTGATAAGGCTCTGTATTTTTCAAAGTTATCTTTAAAGGAAAGTATATCAAAAATAGATATAAAAGAAGTGTGTATGAGTTTAGTTAACATAGCATATGTGTACATTATAACGAATTACTTTAATTATGCGAATGAAGTAATCGAGACTCTTATGAGTTTAATTCAGAGGGCAAATATATCTAAATTACCAATTCACTCGAATACTAAGTTGTGGGTTATGGATATGTATGTGAAGAGGCAACTAAGTGGTATATCATCATTGTTTAGTAAATTACTATCAATGCGGGATGAAGAAATAGAATATCTAGATACTGAGGGCAAAGCGTTTTATCATTGGGGACTTTCAATGATAAAAGAGAGTCCAAGAGCAAAAATATACCATTTAAGACAAGCTTTGGATTATATAACAAAAAATGAATTCAAGTACATAGAAGCTAAAATAATCAGAGATTTGATATACCAGCTTGAGAATAATAGAGATTCGAATGGTTTTTTAGACAACATCAGAAATTTCATAGCTATGAGAAAGTTACAGCATCCCCTTTACGAAGATATACTTTTCAAAAATGTTCCTGTTGTAAAGCTTGGAAAAATAAGGATACCAGGAGATATATTAATTCAACAAGCACAACATCAATATCAAATCACGTCATTGCAAAGTAAGAAAAACGAACTAAGATTTTTGAATAAAGTCCAAGAAGTACTGATAAGAGAGAATCAAGAAAACGTATTAGTGAATAGGATAGTAAGACTTATAAAAAACTCTTTTCTAGTGGAGAAGGTAATATTTTTTGATAGAGAAAAAAATTTGCTAATATCAATGCCTGATATTTCAGATATTGAGAAGTACTACATAGAAAATATTAAGATATCGGATATAGAGTATCCAGATGATAGCCTTCCTTACAAATACAATAAAATAATACCGATAATATTTTCAAATGGAGAAACAAAAGGTTTTTTAATATTAGCGAGTAATGATCCTAGCTACTTTATTGAAGAGGAACAGATTGGGACGGTAAAAATAAGTGCTTTATTACTATCAAACAAGCTGGAAATAATAAAAAGCCAAAATAAACTTGAAAAATTAGCAAAAATTGATTTTCTAACAGGGATTCCAAACAGAGTTGAGATAGATAATTTCATAGTAAGGGAGCTTGAAAGATGTAGTCGTGTTTCGAATTACTGTTTTAGTCTTGCTATAATTGATTTAGATAACTTTAAATTCTATAATGACACTTTCGGACACATAATAGGAGATGTGATACTAAGAGAGTTTGCTAAAAAACTATCAAGAGTTGTCAGAAAGGTTGACTTTGTTGGTAGGTTTGGTGGAGATGAATTTGTTGTAATAATGCCTTACACAGATAGGACTAAAGCACTACTAGCTGCGAAGAGGTGGTTTAGAGTGTTTGAAAATAGCTTCTGGGAAGAAGTAATTTTAGACTACGGGAATAATAAAATAGAAATACCTGAGGATAAAAAACTATCGATGTCGGTAGGAGTAAGTGATATAATAGAGGCGAATTATGATATAGAAAGACTTTTTAGCATTGCTGATAAAAGGTTATATATGTCAAAAAAGTCCAAGAACAAAGTGAATTGACTATTTATCGCCTTTGTTTACACCATATCCAAAAATTGCGAAATCGTATTTAACTGGATCTTCTGGATCAAACTCTTTGAGTTTATTGGTTATCTCCTCGGCGGTTATCCAATCATCTTGTTGTCTTTTTGTAAGACCTAGCTCTCTTGATATCTTAGAAACGTGAAAATCAAGGGGTATGATTAACTTGCGAGTAGGTATAATATCTTTCCACAATCCACTATCTACATTATCTTTTCTAACCATCCATCTTAGAAACATATTTATTCTCTTACAAGCGCTACCCCTTTTGGGGGAGGGAACAAGTGAAAGTACTTCATGGGGTATTTTTGGGCTCCATCCGAATAATTCTTCTACTACTCCTTCTATGGTATCTTTAACATTAGGCTTGTTTTTGTTTTTTTTCTCAATCTCGAAAAATAAATTCTTGAGTGATTTCCATTTTTTGAGAACTAACTTTAGAGAAAATAGAATATAGGCTATCTGAATACCTGTTATGTTTCTGTAAGCGAAATAACTAAATTCAGCAAGGTTGGGGGTAATCTTATCAAGATCGAAGTTTAAGATATAATCGTATATATTTGCGCCTATGAGATCAAAGATTAACTCTCTAGTCTTTTGAATTATGTTTTTCCTCTTACCTTGTGCCATTATGGAAGCTATAAATCCAGCTAACTCTTTTTCTTTTTCATCATCGAACTTGTAAATAAACTGTATAGGATCTTTATCAATAAACTCTGGAACACAATACTTGGTATAAAGCTCATCTAGCTTTTTCTTTATATCTGAATCGTAGTTAGGGAATAAACTATCCATAATGACAAATTACAATAAAGTTATCATAAAAGAGAAAAAAAATCAACTTAATATCTGCTTGAATAGTCATCATGAACTATTTATATAAAATCTGCAAATTTTCAGTACAGTTATTTCGGGAATTCGAGGGAAGAGTGATATGTAAGTGTAGAAGTTTTTTTATCTTTCCTACCCATTTAGATGTTAATGAATACCTAAATAGGTTTCGATAGCTTTTACGATTTCTCCGGGTATATTATTACCTTTTTTGCTTTTAAGGTAATCTAGGATATCGATTATATTTACTATTGGAATAATATCTATACCAAATTCATCTTTTATTTCTTGAGTAGCTAGTTTAGTTTTGCCTTTTTCCATTCTGTCAACTGAAACTACAGCGCCTATGATTATGGGATTTCCGTTAGTTTTAAGAATATCAATACTTTCCCTGATAGAGATACCTGAGGTGATAACATCTTCAATTATAACAACCTTGTCATCGGGTGTTGGTTTCCTTCCTATTATCATTCCACCTTCACCGTGATCTTTTACTTCTTTTCTGTTATAAGATACGCCAATAACTTTTCTATACTTCTCATACAATTTAACTGAGGTTATAATTGATAGTGGAATTCCCTTGTAGGCAGGTCCGAATAATAGTGTGGCACCAGGAAACTTTTCGTGTACTATATCGGCATAGTAATCAGCTAATATAGAAAGTTTTCTACCATCATCAAATATACCTGTGTTTATAAAGTATGGGGTTTTTCTACCGCTTTTGGTTGTGAAGTCTCCAAATAAGAGAACTCTAGAATCAATTAAAAAGTCGATGAATTTTTCTTTATCCATATTATGGATATTTTAAATGTTAGTGGAGATAAATTTGTGAATTAGGATTTCTCATATTTGAGTTTCACTGAAATCTGAAAGAGTTTTTTGAATTTGTGATTATAGTATATATAAAATTCATTCTATTACAAAAGTTCGGAGGTAATAATTATGTCTAAGCATTTAGAAGCACACCTTAAGAATGAAGAGCTGTATAACAGGGTAGTCAATTATAGAGATGCGGATGATGCTAAGGAAATGGGGCTTTATCCTTATTTTAGACCTATTGAAGAAACTAATGGTAATGAAGTTTATATAAATGGGAAAAAATATCTAATGTTAGGTTCTAACGCTTATCTAGGTTTGACAAATGATCCTAGGGTTATAGAAGCGGCTGTTGAAGCTACGAGAAAGTATGGTACTGGTAATGCAGGATCAAGGTTTTTAAATGGTACTCTTAGTATACACGAAGAGCTTGAAGAGAAACTAGCTAGATTTGTGAATAAGGAAGCAGCTGTACTTACTAGTACAGGTTATATGGCTAACCTAGTTGCGATAGCAGGGTTACTAGGTCCAGGTGATGCAGTAATTACTGATAAGCTTGATCATGCTAGTATAATTGATGCTTGTAGGCAATCAGGTGCTAAGATGTACAGGTTTGCTCATAATAATATTAACCACCTTAGAAGAGTGCTTGAAAAGGTTGAAGAGAAGGCCAAGTTAGTAGTAGTTGATGGTGTTTTTAGTATGGAAGGTGATATAGCAGATTTACCTGAGATTGTTAAGGCATGTAAGGAATATGGTGCTTGGATAATGGTGGATGATGCTCATGGTATGGGAGTGCTTGGTGGTAAGTATGGTCAAGGTACGGTACATCATTTCGGCCTTGATGAAGAGGTTGATATTATAATGTCAACGTTCAGTAAAAGTTTTGCTTCTATAGGTGGATTTGTAGCAGGTAGTGAAAGGTTAATAAATTATCTCAAGCATAAAGCTAGGGCTTTGATATTTAGTGCAAGTCCATCACCAGCAACTGTAGGTACTGTTAGTAAGGCAATTGATATAATATATGAAGAACCGTATAGGATAGAAAGATTATGGCAAATAACTCATAAAATGCTAAAGGCATTCAAAGATATGGGTTTCGATACAGGTACATCATGTACTCCTATTATACCACTCAAGATAAATGACTTTGAAAAGACACTTAAGTTTTGGAAAGCACTTTCAGATGATGGTATATTTGTAAATCCCGTTTTACCACCTGCAGTGCCACCTTCAGAAACTATAATAAGAACTAGTTATATGGCTACTCATACCGATGAGCAACTTGATTGGGCTTTAACAGTATTTGAAAAGCATGGAAAGGCATTAGGAATAATATAGTAACATGGGTAAATGGATAATATCAAAGAGTATTGAAATAGATGCTTCTCATGTTGTTGAAGGATATAGTGGTCCATGTGCTAGATTACACGGACATCGTTGGAAGATAGAAATTTCTGTAGAAGTTGATGCTCTCAATGAAATAGGTATTGGAGTTGATTTTGGTGATATAAAGAAAGCATTAGTAGATCTCAATCTAGATCATCAGCATTTAAACGATTTTATATCTCCCGCAACTGCAGAAAGTTTAGCTAAGTACGTATACGATGAAGTTAAGAAAAGAGGTATAAAGTTATTGAAAGTAACAGTTTGGGAAACTCCTTCAAATAAAGTTGAATACTACGAAGAGTGAGCTTTAGGTATGGATATTTTTATCTTTTCTTTGTCTATTAGGAAAATTGTTTCTGTGGTACTTCTGTGAATACTTTTGCTGTTTATCAATTTAGACATTTCAAAATCAATGTTTAGCTCCGTAATACGTTCTATAATATCTTTCCATCTAAAAAGATTAGATGTTATGTCAATTTCGAATTTTTCTGTTGAGATTTCATTTGAAATTAGTTGCTGAATGTCTTGTGTTATACATAGTTTACCTTCATCATCAATATAGCCTATTTCGTAAACTCCCTTTTTATTCAGTTTGCTTATGGTGTATAGTTCATGATGATATTTTGAATTGTTTATGAGTAGTACTCTCTTACCAAGAGAGATGCTTTCGTAGAGTGTTATTCCGAATGATGTTATTACGTATTTTGATTTTGCTATTAGGTGATGAAGGTTGGTATTTTGGGATTCAAATATTTCTACTTCGTTTTGAGTACATATTTCGAGTAATTCTTTTTGGTTTTTAAACAACTTTCCTACATATATGCATACGTTTTTGTTTTTTAATAGGGGTAAGAAATTTTTTAGGGTTATAGTTGTTAATCCTTTAGGATCTTCTCCTCCAAATGTTATTAGTATGTCGATTTCTTGAGATATTTGTAATTCTAGTAGTTTTGGATCAAGAATTAGGTATTCTAATCCTTCAAAGTTTGGATTGGGTCCTTCTAAGGCGAGATATGGTAATGACATAACTGATATAAGTGAAGGTTTGAATGTTTGGGTATCGTCGAGTGATATAATCCTAATATTTTTGGATAATAGATTATTAATCAAATCTAATTCAACTTCTCTACAGTCTATTACTGCTACTTGGTATTTTTCTAGTTTTTGAAGTTTTTGTGTTGATATTTCTGCCTCTATTCCGTTAGAGTTTAAAAAGTTTTTCAATACTTCCATCCTCTTATAATGTCCCATTCCGAAATTGTTACCAAGCTTTGTTAGTAATAATGTCATTTTAAACGAACCATTCTTGAATTCTAATGATGCTGGGTTTGTAGAGGAATGATGCTATATCGTATAATTCCCAAGCGAAGGTAATAAAACCTAAGTATCCTAGTACTGGCATTTCAAAAATTTTTATATGTCCTAGTATTGGAACGTTATATACCCATCTTGTTTGGGCAAACCAATTAACAAATTCCCATAGAAAACCGCACATAAGTCCTGCTAGAGATAAAAGGAATATTACCTTGTAATTACCTTTTTCAATGTATCCTAGTATTGATGGTTTGCTCATAAGGTAGTTTATTGGGTCGAGTATTAGGAAAAACGATAACCAAACCGCAAAAGCCATGTATTCACTAAACTTTATGTCACCAAGCCATCTCAGCCATAGAAACAATTCGGGATCGGCACTTCTGTTTAAGTAATTCATGCTTAAAGGTAAAGTAGGAAGTAGTAGGAATAGTATTCCTAAGATTATCATAAATACAAGGTGATATTGCTTAAAATGTAAGCTATGAAATTCAATTTTTACATCTTTGAAGATTAGTAGTAAAAGGGCGTAAGTTATTAGGATTCCTGGGAGTATAGTCCCAAAAGCCCAAAAGTATCCTATATATCTAATTGCTGTATCTGGTAATCCCTTGTAGTGCCAGTTTGATAGAAATATGTTGGTCCATTCAAAAAACCACCATACGATAATTGATATTATGAAAACTATTGGAAATCCTTTAAAGAAAACGAATGATTTACCTTTGAAGGAGAATATTATACTATCAATTAGTAGTATATAACCTGTCCAAAATATTGGAGTAGCCCACTGTAGAAAGAAGGGTACTTTTAAAGCTATTCCTAGTATGAGCAATAGTAATATTACAATTCCAAGGTAAAACCAAATTGGTAAGTATCTTCTATTCATACATTCCTCCTCACAAGGTTTATTTTTTTTGAAATTAGGAGATTTTTCAAATTAAAAGGAATGAAAAAATTATTTGAAGTTTTTAGGTATTTTAATTAATCAATCAAAATTCATAGTTTGTATATTTGTAACATAACTTATTTCTGTATCTTTAGGTATTAGTTTTATTTTCATTCCATTGGTGATAATATTTTCTGGCGAGTAATTTCTTTCAAAGAACGGTATAGGATCAACATATATGTTGTTGATTGATATACCAAAGTGTAGATGTGGTCCTATTGATCTACCAGTTGATCCAACTAAACCTATTACGTCTTTTGTAGTTACGAATTGCCCTCTTTGGACGAGTATTTTGCTCAAGTGCATGTATACGGAACATACACCGTATCCGTGGTTGACTACTACATAATTACCAGCATTCCTTTCGTACGAGGTTATTGAAACTATTCCATCATATGTAGAGAAAACTTTTGCACCTTTTTCCCGTAGTATATCTATGCCTAAGTGTATTCTTCCGTATAGTATACCTCCTCTTGATCTATTAACTCCGTAGGCATCTCCTATCTCACCACTTATAGGTCTTGAAAAATTACTTATTCTGGATGTATAGAAGCTTTCTATTCGAAATTTGTTAGTTTTGAAGTTAAATTCGTTTTTGATTTCGAAGCTTGTTATTTTCTGAGGTTTTCGTTTGGCGTATGATAAAATGTCAATTTTTAGCTCGAATGGTATTGTTTTTGTGATGATAGTGTCAGTATTAATATCTTTTATTTTTATATTAAGATTAAAATTAGTTGTGATTGTGTATGGTATTCCTATAAGCGAATAAACAAGGTTACTTTGTATTTTATAAATTTCATACTCGAAGTATTCTTCTAAGGATATGGATGATACTTTAAGATTTTCAGTTTCTTGTATTACTATACCTATTGTTTCTCCTTTTCGCTCTAGGTAATTAGTAGGAAAAATAGAAATTTCTATACCAAATGAATTGATACAACTAAGAATGATAGCGAGTACAAGTATTCTTGTTTTCATTCTACCCCCTATGTGAAACAATATTTACCAAAATTCTAAAAGAAAATTGAAATAATATCAAATTAGTGATGATTTATACTTTATTAGACACTGTGAAAAAATAGCTACTCTATACAAAGTTTTGTATTAATCATATAAAATCATTTCTAGTATGAGGATGAGAGATAATGTACTTATAGGGTTCAGTGTAATTTCTTTCATATTTGCCTTTTTTGTTATATTTTCAACTCTTTATCGTAGTTACTTTATGCTTAATAAGTATTTCCCAGGATTTTTCATATATTATACTGGTGTTATAAATATCTACGATATCCCAGAGTGGTGGGCTGGTAAAACACATGGAATACCAAATAGAGCTGTTCTTATCAGGCTAAATGATAGGGAGGTTAAAACTCCTTCTGACTTTTGGAATGAGGTATTTGAAAATCTGGATAGGGAAATTGAGTATGAGGTTTATTATGAAATGGATGGTGAAAAGTACGTAAAGTTTGTCAAATCACAAAGATTTGAAGCCAAAGACTTTATATTTTTTACATTGTTTTGGCAATCTTCAGGAGTACTTTTATTACTCTTAGGTTTTGTGATGTTTTTGAGTAATAGGAGTAAGAAGGGAGTGATGTGGCTTGTTGCTAATACTTTTACGGGACTTAATTTTATCACAACTCCATCTAGTTCTTTGTTTTCAGATGTATTCATAATAACATTTGTAGAAAGATTGACGTTTTCTATTTTCCCTGTTAGTATGGTGTACCTTTTCTTACACTTTCCTTTAGTAAAGTTTAAGAAACATGTGAGATATGTTATAACATCAATTGTTGCTAGTATAGGTCTATCTTTTGTGTTTATTTCTTTGATAGGTTATACTAATAATAGGGAAGTAGTTTCTTTTCAGGAGATGTATTATTTTTATCCAGGGATAGGTGGAATATTTGCTGTTTTGTCTCCTGTGTATGATTATATAAGAGCAGTTAAGCATGGAATACATAATCTTTCTAGGGCTTTGTTACCGCTCATGATTGGTTCGTTTGTATTTATTTTGATACCATCTGTTATTGCTATTCTTACTACTGCTTTTTCTTTTCCATCGTACTATATACCTATTTTCATAATAGGGTATCCTATATTGGTTATGTCTACTGTAATGGTGTATAATATAAACTTTGTAAAAGAGACTTCATTGAATCTTCTTTTGATAATACTTATTTCGTTTGTTTTTACAACTTTGTATGTAACTGTGTATAACAAAATTACGTTTATACCAAAAACATTACTTTTCATGGTAATAACATTGATTTTTTCAGTTTTGTCTGTTGTTGTATTCTCTATAATAAGGTCTAGGGTAAAATTCAAGACATCTACTGTAAATAAGGATGTCATCAATGATATTATAAGCAAATTTAGGATGATAGATAAGATAAGTAAATTTTTCTCGTTTTTAGACAGAGATCTGGGGAGAATACTCAATTTTTCTTTTTCGAAGTTTGTTTCTTACAAGCTGATCCCTAAAGATGTTAGGAAGATGTTGTTTTTATCAAGTAAATACTTTATTAATAAAGATGATATAATAAACTGTTGTAAAAGTGCTAGAGATGAAAAGTTTAGGGATTTAATTGAAAAATCAAGATATGCTATGGCTGTAAAATATGGTACTAGGTTCTTTGGTGTTGTAATGCTTGGTAAGGAAGTTGGAGGTAGTATATTGACATCAAGAGAGATTGAACTTTTGGAAATTGTAGCAAAGTTGGTAGGAGGATTTATGAATTCATTGGTAAAATATACAACTTATAGACATAGTAAAGATATCCTTAAATTAAGCTATTCTGTATCTACTAATGTTTTTATTAAGCCGCTCATATACTCTCGTAGTTTGAGAGGTGACGCTTTTGAAATAAATGCTTATGTTAAAAGTGAACTTGATAAGCCAGTAGTTTACAAACTCAAGGAAACTGAAAATGGTGTATTTTTCTGTATAGTTTGGATACTACCTAATTCAATTCATTCTTCTGTACTCGTAGCAACAATTAAGGGATTCTTGGAAGATTATTTCCATAATAGAAGGATTAGCATTGATAAATTACCAAGAGAAATAAGGAATATAGTTTATTCCTTGAGTCCTATTGAAGTTGATACCAATATAGTTTGTGGAGTAATTAGGAATATGGAAATGAATGTTGTAAATGATGGTAAGTCTTCAATACTTCTTGTTACTAAATACAACTCAGTAATTCCTATGCCAGTTCATAAGAGGTATTTTAACTTCTCTAAGATAAAAGAGGGAGATACTTTCTTCTTCATAAGCGGTGAAGAAATAGTGATCCAGTTACAGGAGATAAAAGATATGGGAGTAAAAAAATTTACTCCTCAAAAACTTATAACGGATTTGCCTGATAAGTTTATCTTGGAAATTAGGTTTCTCCATACATATAGTCGATAAATTTTTTAATATCATCTAGAGGCCCTACTACTACTATTGACATTGTTTCATCAAGAACTGTTTGTGCTTTTACATCTATCTTACTAAAAAATGTTTTTGATATTCCTTTTTCAAGTTGAATACTTTCTCTTTTGAAAGCTATTATGATATTAATATTGAATCTATTTCTTATATCTAGTTCAGATACTTTTTTATTACATATCTTTGATTCGGGTAGTATATTTATCCTTGCGATAAAGTAATCTTCTATAAATGGTAATGCACTTTCAACAGGACCAGACTTGAGTAGTAATTCACCAACTGTTTTGGAAGCAATGTCATAAGAAGGTACAACAAAGTTGACTCCGATCCTGTTAAATATACTTTCGTATTTTTTTGTTGGTACAATAACAAGAGTATCAATACCAATTTCTTGTAGTATTGCTGCTATGTTGATAGCATCTAATATGTTTTTTTCACCTATTGCTACTATGCACTTGTCGAAGGAAGATATATCTCTGTCTTCAAAGAAGTTTTTGCTAACTTCTGAGTAACTGTCAACCTTTTCAAAATTAGGACCCATAGCAAAATTCTTGTCTATCGAAACAACATACACGTCAACATTATTCTTCAAGAATTCTTCTGTTATTATCTCGACAATATCTCCATCTCCTATGAGAAATACTTTCATATGAAGATTATAAACTTACGAATGTAAATGTTTCTAAAATCTGTGGTTTATTCAAAATCTATTGAAAACTTGTTGCCTTTGAGAAAGTGTAATTTTTTTATGATATTAATATTTCGTTGAAAAAAATATCTGAGTTTGGTTATTATATAACTAGTTAGTTAAAGGAGGGGAATATGAAGAGAGTGATTTTTTCTTTGATTATGATGTTTGTTATTAGCTATGTTTATGGTTTGAGTGCTAAAGAAATACTTGATAAAGTAGAGAATAATCTCTCGAAAGAGAAAGATAGAGAAAGTATTGTAGAGGTAATACTTTACAAGGAGGGTAAGGAGAAAGAAAGGAGAGAAATGAGAATATGGAGCGCTGGTAATGATAAAAGAGTTGCAAAGTTTATTTCACCAGAAAGTGTTAAAAATGTAGGTATTTTGACTTTACCTAATAATGAGATGTATGTTTACTTACCAGCTTATAAAAAAGTTAGAGCTGTTCAAGGAAGTATGAAAGATCAGAATTTTCAGGGTACCGACTTTTCATATAGAGAAATGGGAGGATTTGATTACTCAGAAGATTTTGATCCAAAGATACTATCAGAAGATAGCACAACTTATACTCTCGAGCTGGTAAGAAAACCTAACTCTGATTGGTCTTATGATAGAATATTGATGGTTGTTTTAAAGGATGTTTTCTTACCGAAGAAGCTTGAGATGTATGAAAAGGGCAAGTTAAAGAAAGTTTTGGATGTACTTGAAACTGAAAAGAAAGCAAACTATTTTGTTCTTTCTAGAATTAGGATGACATCGATAGCTAATAATACTTCTACTGAAATAATAAGCAAAGATGTTAAGTTTGACCAAGGTCTTGAAGCGAGAGGTATATTTTCTCAAAGATTTCTTGAGAGGTAGGAGGGATTATGAGGTATGTAATATTTTTTATACTCGTTTTTATTATACCTCTAGTGTGTTATTCTGCTACCGATTTGAGTGTTGATATATTTTCTTTTTTATCTTTTGGGATTGACAACGGTAATCTCGATGGAGGTGCATTGTCTTCAAAGCTAAAGTTATCATCTGATCTAGGTAATGATACCCTTATTTATTCTTCTCTTCTTGCTAGGTATTCTTTTATTGTGCCTAATATAGGCTCAAAAAATTTAGTGTCCATCATTTATCCTAATGATTTTGAAATATCACTTTATGAGGTATATCTCAAAGTTGATGAATTTATATTTGATTTTGTATCGCTTTCTATCGGTAGGCAGAGACTATCTTGGGGTAGGGCTGATAGGATTAATCCTACAGATGTATTGAATAGATTTGACCTTATGAGTGCTATTGATTTCTCTACCAAGTATCCAACATGGCTTTTAAACTTAAAGATATTTTTACCTTTACTTGACGAGAGTTACATTCAATTTGTATCTCAACCTGTTTTTGAGAGTGCCAAATTTGGTGGTAGTTTTGCTAATATGTATTTTGATACCATAACTAAAAGCATATTGGATGAGGTAAGGATGATTAGTAGCAAGATTTATAGTAATCCAGTTGGGGAACTAAAAAATGTTGATTTAAATATAACAAATGTTTCCTTTGGAGTAAAAGTAGGAGGTAGAATTTGGGGTTTTGATGGTTCAGTTTCATTTGTTAGTAGAATTAATGATTTACCTTATTTTGAAAATCTTTATATTTCCAATATCATAACAATAAAACCTATTAGCTTACTTCCACCGATTGTTGAAACCAACACTTTCGTGTATGGTTTGAATTATAGATTATCGTATCATAGAGAGAATATCATAGGATTTGATTTGTCGAAAGATTTTGACTTTGTTGTTGGGTGGTTTGAGATGGGAATATTTATTCCACAGGAGATTAGTAGAAGCTATAACATTGACAATGCTGTTATCGCTTATTCCCCATTACCTACTGGAACCAATACAAATTATGTTTCTACAAACTATTCAGTAAATTATCTGAAAGACATATATACCAAATACATATTCGGTGTCGATAGAGATATCGAAGGAGTTTTTTATATCAATTTCCAGTTTGCCCATGGCTTAGGGCTTGAGAGAGGATTTTATGAAGAGAAACTACAGGATTATTTCATAATCAATCTTGAAAGAAAGTTTTTTGGTGATGTTCTTAAGATAAGATTGTATTCCATCTTGAATGTTGATGATATTATGAGTAGATTTAGTAATGGATTTAGTGATGTTTTAAATAATTCTGGTGTACTTGGGGGAATTGAAGTTGGTTATTACCCGGTAATTGGAATGAAAATGTATATAAATATTTTAGGTATCGATGGAAATGGTAAATCGTCTCTTGCGAGAATGAAAGATTTTGATAGTATTAGTATAGGTTTTTCTATGGAATTATAGTTATGTCATAGGTTTGCAATTATAGTTTTTTTACTGTAGTTAGTAGTTTTTGAAATTAGTAAGGATATTTTGCTAATAGACTTAGTTGTGGGAGGAATATTGAAATGTTTAGATTTTGGATAATGAAACGAAAATATTAGTATGATATTTTCAACATCTCACAAAGATGGTAAGTTACTTGACATAATAAAAAGAGATTTAAATGCTGTTGTGATAAGGCATAATGTTATATCTGATAACATAGCTAATGCGGATACTCCAGGATTTAGGAGAGCTGAAGTTAGCTTTGAGTCTCAACTTAAAAGAGCACTAGATTCGGAAAAGCAGCCTTTGTATCCTGCTAGGATGTCTGATTCCAGACATATACCTTTTGATGAAAGAATAGACTATAGGACTGTGAAACCGAGAATAAGTATAGAATACGATACTTTCTATAGAAATGATAAAAATGGTGTTGACATAGATAAAGAAATGGTTGAATTTTCTAAGAATGCTATGAGGTATAACCTTCTAGTTGAGATATACAATAGGAATATAAAGAAAATAGAATCTGTTATTAGGACAACTGTTTAGTTTTGCGGTAAGGTAAGAATACCATCATATTGGTTCCCAATTCCTCATCGCTTTTGACTTTCACAAAGCCACCTAAATCCATTACTATTTTTTGACATATGGATAGCCCAAGACCTGTCCCATCTGGTTTTGTAGTGAAGAATGGATCGAATATTTTGTTTTGTATTTCTTTTGGTATTCCAATACCATTATCTTTTATGTAAATTACAATGTAACTATTTGTTTCATCTGAGTAGTTCATATATCCTATTTCTATTTTACCTTTGTTGTGGGTTATTGCTTGAATTGAGTTTAGGATTATGTTTGTGAATACCTGTAGTAGAAGATTGTAATTACCTTTGATTATTATTTCATCTTCAAGTTTGTTTATGATTTTTATGTTTTTTTGTGTTATCTGATACATTAGTATATCAAGTGTTTCAGAAATTACTGATTTTATGTCTACGTCTGTTATTTCGTAGCTTACAGGTTTTGAGAATCTTATAAAGCTATTAAGTAGATTTGTTATTCTACCTATGTCTTTTGAAATTATGTTTATAAACTTATTAATGAAGTCCTGATCATTTTTTCTTGTTTTTAGAAGTTCAACGAAACCACCTATTGAGGTAAGAGGGTTTCTTATTTCGTGTGCTATACCGGAGACTAATTCTCCTATTATGTTAATTTTCTCAGATAGTATGTGCCTATTTATCTGTTCTTTCTTGTAGGTTATGTCTTCGATAGTCCATAGTATTTCTGTAAGGTTTCCTGATTCTTCAAATATTGGTTGTGCTTTTACTTCATAAAAATTGCCGTTTATCTCTATCTCTATTCCTCTTGATGATAGAATTTGGTTATCCTCTTCCTTTGCTTTTTCTATAAGTTTTTCTATGGTTTCTTTTGAATTTTCTCTGTTTATGTATTTAACTTTGTAGTTTGGGTCGGTTAGTGCTATTATGCTTGTTATGTTTGAAAGTATTTTCTGGTTCAACTGGTTGAATATGAATAAATCTCTAAACATTATGTAGTTTTTTATTATTATACCTACTGGGGTTATCAAAACGTTCAATTTATGTATGTCTTGATCTTGGAATGGTATGTAATTTATACCTACTCTTTTATTTGCTAGCATTATTACCCCTACTACTTCGTTTTCAAACTTTATGGGGTATAGTATTAGATTTTCTAGTCTTTTAGAATTGTTAGGTATCAGATTAGGTATTTCTTTTGGCGTTATTATTGTGATTTTATCTATTTCATGTTCTTTCCTTATTTTGTAAAATATGTTTTTGGTAGTTTCTTCTTCAAGTCCTAATTGAAACAAAGAAGATATATTTTTATCTTTGTCGAGTATCATTATACTTCCTACTTCTGCTCCAAGTTCGGATATTATTTTATCAAGTATGTATGCTAAAAATAGTTCTCTATTGAGTGGAGTTGTTATAGATTTGTAGAAGGAGATTATTGACTCAAGTTCTGTTAGTTTTTCGATTATAGTTGCTGTTGTTTCAATTATTTCAAAAAGTTCTTTTATATTTATTGCTATTAGCTTGAAAGTTGCGATATCTTGTATTTCCAGTTCATTTTCACTAAAGCCTATCAGAGTTAGTTCTGAATCTTTGGTTCTGAAATAGTATGATAAAAACTTTGTATTATTATGTGATCCGAAAAGAAACGGTATTTTAAATATGTTATATTCTTCTATGGTTCTTTTATGGATACTTATCATATCTTGATTAGATATTTGGCTAGTGTTTTTAAGGTATATGACCTTTCTTTCAACATCCACTATTGCTATATCGGTAAATGTGCTGATTGCCGATGAGATATAAAGTATATTTTCTATCCTACTGGGTAGAGCATATGTTTTATCAATCATACATTTACAAACAAGTGCCAAACAATCTCATTGTTTATGTTTTTTACTTGATTGAAATGAATATCAAAATCTCCTAGTATTTGTTCTATTTTACTTCGATTTAGATTTGATTTTTCTATCCATAGTTTTGCATCTGATAACCTTACTTCGGTATGGAATTGAATAGCGTATACATTTTTTTTGTATTTGAATGCTTGATTTAGGTAGTTGTCAGAAGTTGCTATTCTAACTGCATCTTTGGGTAAATCGAAAGTATCACTATGCCATTGAAAGACTTTTAAGGAGTAGTATTTTGAGAATACGGGATCTTTTGCTCCATCTCCGGTTATTTTTATATCGTACCATCCTATTTCTTCGCCTTTATCACCCTTGTATACTCTAGCACCTAAAGTACTTGCTATTAGCTGTGATCCTAAACATATGCCTAGAATTGGTTTATTGTTATTTATGAAATTATCTATCACTTTCTTCTCAACTGTTAGATATGGGTATATATTTTCTTCGTAAACCGATTGGGGCCCCCCTAGTATTATTAGACCGCTGTATTTATCTAGTGCTAATGTTTCCAGAATATCATCTGATAGATTTTTAGTGTCAAAATAGTTATACCTTATGTGGTAGTTTGATAGTACTTCTTCGAGGTATCCTAATCCTTCTATGGGTGAGTTCCTTAAGACTAAAATCATAAGACTAATATAATTATCAGCTTTGGGTGTTTTCAAATTAATCAAAGGATATACCTTGTTTTTTGGATTTAGAAGGATAGAAATATTCTCTGTTTTGTGTTGCGGATACTCTATATGAGATAGAGTTAGTATATCTGAATCCAGATACATTATACTTATAATTATGAAAAAAGAGCGGTTAGATGTTGCTATGGTGAATAGAGGGATTGTGCCGTCAAGAGAATTAGCCAAAAGAATGATAATGGCAGGTATAATTAAAGTTAATGGAGAAAAAGTTTATAAGCCTTCCTACGAAGTGAAACAAAGTGATATAATAGAAGAGATTGAGAAACCAAGGTATGTGAGTAGAGGAGGATACAAGTTGGAAGGTGCTCTTGAGGAGTTTAAAATAGATGTAAAAGACAAAGTATGTTTGGATGTTGGAGTATCAACAGGTGGGTTTACTGATTGTCTCTTGCAGAGAGGAGCTAAGTTTGTTTACGGAGTTGATGTTGGAATAGGGCAGATTGATTCTAAAATAAGGACAGATCCTAGAGTTAAGGTTTATGAAAAAATAAATGCTAGATATCTGGATAAATTCGTTGAGGAAGGTAAAGTATTTTTTGACTATAGAATAGATTTAGTTGTTATGGATTTATCTTTTATATCGCTTGAGAAGGTTATACCTTCTGTTTTTAATGTTGTAGGTAAAGAAGTCGAATTTGTTGTGCTTATAAAACCCCAGTTTGAGCTTGAGCCTAGATATATAGGTAAGTATGGGATAGCAAAAGAAGAATATCATCATTTAGCGCTTGAGAAGATAGAGTGTTTTATTAAGAATAAAGGGTTCAATGTTATTGGAATAACAAAATCAAAACTCAAAGGTACCGATGGGAACCAAGAATACTTTATCTATTTTGTAACATGACATTAACTTAGCTTGAGTTTCTTTTTGGAGTATCTGGTTGATTTTGAGTTTGGTTTTTAAAATATTTTTAACTTGATAGAGAGTAATACTTAGTGTAAATATATTTTTCAGTTATATGGCACTTGTAGATGAGAATAGAGTCAAATCTCTTATTAGTGAGTATCAGAATGGAAATCAATCTGTTATGAATGCTATAATAAGAGAAATTTCTCTATATGTATATAACTTTCCGATAGTTTTGTATAATTCCTCAAGAGATGACGCTAGTGATTTTTATATTTACTTTATGGAAAGAGTTGAAAGTGTAGTAGCCAAATTTAAAGATAAAGGATGTAAGTTTGTAACATACTTGACGGCTTCTCTTATCAATTATTACAAGAATTTTCTGGCAGGGAAGCGACGCACTTTGAAGATAGTTTATGAATCTGAATTGAACGATGTAAATATTTTTAGCGTGCTTTCTAGTGATAATCTTAGTTTTGATGATAGTCTTATATCTATTGCTGTTGAGTTTTTTGAAAGTCTTGATGAGTTTTCAAAGCTTATAATAAAGACGTTTATCTTTGAACTAACTCCGGAGGATATAAAATTAATCTCAAAATATACAAACAAGCCTGTTGAACAAGTTTTGTCTGAGTATCAGGATATACTTAAGAAAGTTTTTAAGAAGTGTGAATTAAGAAAAAAGTTGATACAGTTAATAAATAAAAAACCCACTGAAAATAGAATTGAAAGGTTAAAGAAGATGAATATTTTGTGTGGATATTCTGATGTTGCTAAACTTCTTGGTATGACTGTTAGTAATGTGGGAATAAGCTTGAAGAGGTTGAGAGATAGGTTTAAAAACTATGCATACAAAAATCTATCTACTTTGTAGATAGGAGTTTTTAACTTTTTTATCTTAGTTAGTGCTTCTTTGAATCTTTTGAGTTCTTGGTGTATTTCATCTTTTGACATTCTTTCTATTCCTAGCTCATTTATTATTCTTGAATAATCAAGGTTTGAGTACTCAATCAGGGGTGATAAAAATACAGTATCTTGACTGTCTAAGTTCATTTCTGATATTGTTTGAATTGTTTTATCAAAGTGAGAATTTTTATACTTTTTACCACCAATTCCTACTATGATTATAATACCAACATTGATGCCTACACTTTTTAGATTATTTACTACCTGAATAGTTTCTTTTGAAGTTGATGGTTTTAAGAGTATTTTTGCGATTAATTCATCGTCTCCTGTTTCAAGTCCAATGTATACTTTTCTTATTCCTGCTTTTTTGAGTTCTTCTAGTTCTTTTATAGTTTTTTTAGTGTGGAAAGTATCCATAAACCCATAGAATGAGTCTTCAAAATTAAACGATATATGTTTAGTTTTACTCAGGTGTTCTTTTATAATTTGTATCGACTGTAAGATCGTCTGGTTATTTTCTACTATTACATTACCTTCGCCTAAGAATATACTCTTTCTTGTGAGTAGTGATAGTCCAAAAAAGTCTATAATATCCTTCATAAGTTTATCGATTTCTGTTGGGTTTTTTATTCTAAAGCTTCTATCTTTATAGAGATTACAGAAGCTACACTTGTTGTAAGAGCATCCTTCTGTTATAGGTATGTATAACGAAAGATAATTCTCGGGTGGGATTATGGTTATTGGTTTGAATATACTTCTAAATTTTTTACCGTCTTCTTCTAAAGCATTACTGTTTAAAGCTTTGATCTTTTCCAGTGTATATCTGAGTATCTGATTATTAGTTTCCAGTAGCATAATGTCAAAAAGTGATTTATCTATAATCTCTTTTATTTTTGTATAATATCTATCTATGATCCTTGTTTTTTGATTGTTAGGTATAGTTTCGTAATAATTAGTGTTATTTGTTTTACTACACACTATAATATTGTCGTATCCCCTTCTATACATGATACCTTTGTTAAATACTAAGTTTAGTCTACCTTCGTAATCTAGTATTACGAATTCCTCTTCTGATAGAACGAAAGATAGAGTGTCTTTTTTTGCAAATAGTTTAACTTTCTGATACATTTTGCTGTATTTCGTCTAAGGATATAAGTATTTCATTAATTAGGCTTTTGGTTGAAGTTATACTAGATTTTACTTTTTCTAATACTATTGAACCTCTTGTAAGCTTTTCTAGGAAGTTTCTGAAATCCCTTATTTTTTCTTGAGAAGATGATATTGCGTCTTGTATGTTTTCAATCATTGAAATGAGTTTGTCTATTTTAAGTGTTTCGTTTGAAAATGTTGTTATAACATCTTGTAATGTGTTGTTGATTAGTCCTATATTATACTTTACTCTGTCTGAATGTTTTAGAAGGCTTTGTGACGTTGAAGAAATGTAATCAAAGAGATCTTTGATTTTTGAGAATATATCTTGCATTGATGTTACGTATGCCCTTATATTATTTTGGATATTTGTTATCTCATTTATTATTGTTGTCATGGTCCTAGATCCTTTTATCTTCGTTGATTCAATCTGAGCGTTTGTTGAGATAACATTTAGTGCACTTAGTTCATCGGATATGTAGTTTATAGTAGTTGATAGAGATATTTCGTTAGTAATAATATTAGTCAAAATTTCTGAAACAGAGTCTATTTTGTTGATAAGTGAATCCAATATTGGTTCTGTTTCCTTGAAGTTCTTGAATATATCTTCTTTTTTTGATATTTTTGATGATATTGTTGAATTAAATTCTATTAGGATTTTTTTTATAGAATTTATATTTTCCGTGAAAATTGAAAGATTGTATTCAAGACTTAAAATATAGGTTGAGTACTCTGTTATGGTTGTGTTTGTTATTTGAATTATATTTTCATATTCATCTTCGTATCCTTCAATTGATGATATTACTTCCGTGATATTTTGTTTGAGTGATTCTATGATTGATAATATTTCTTTTTTTGAGTTTGTGAATATTTCCATTTGTAGTTTAAGTGCATTTACTAATGCATTATTTTCCTCTAGCTTTTTGTTTATAGATTTAACAGTTTTACTAAATGTTTTTAAAAGAATGTCTGTTCCAGAATAATCTAGGTTTTTTGATATAACTCTGTATCTATTTGTTTCTGATATTATTATAGCTAATGTTACAAATGCTAAGCTTATAATAGAGAATTTAGTATCCCATGTTATTATTGGACCTAAAATTGAGAAGAGAGACATATTGAGTAATCTAGAGGAAAATATGTTTAAGATAGTATTTTGTTTGTCTATTTTAATAAAGATGTCTGATATTGACATATGAAGAATAAAGGACATAGTAAGGAGAAACGTTATTTTAATAATTGATGAATGATCTTCTAATTTTAGAAGTATAGGTAAAAGAAGAAAGGTTAGGTTACCTATAAATGATATTGTTCTTATAAATGGCATTTTTAATTTTAATGATAATAGTGTGAAGCTTAATAAGGAGTTTGTTGTTATTGAAATTATGAGTAAATAAGTTACTAATCTTATTACATTTTCACTTGGTTGTTCCGTAATTATGAATAGTACGGATAATGCTATTATTAACGAAGATATAAGGCTTGACAGTACTGTAAATAGAAAATCTTTATACATAGTAGCAATTATGAAAATGTAATGATCTGCTAAACAAATTAGTACTACAGGTTATAGAGGAGCTTTTCAATTAGAAGTTGGGTTGATGAATTATTTAAAATGTTTGAATTATGATAGTTATATTAGATTTTGGATCCCAATACACTCAGCTTATCGCAAGAAGAATAAGAGAATTAGGAGTATATGCAGAAATATTTCCTTATAATATAGACGAAAAAGGGTTGCATTCTCATTTAGGTGAAGAGATTATAGAAGGTATAATTTTATCTGGAGGGCCTTCTAGTGTTGTTGATCCAGGTGCTCCAACGATATCGTTGGATTTTTTGGCAAAATATGGTGTTCCTATTCTTGGTATATGTTATGGTATGCAATTGTTGTGTAAAGTTATGGGTGGTAAGTTAGAAAAATCAAAATATAGGGAATATGGCTATACTGAGTTAGAGATTTTGTCTGATTCAATTTTATTTCATGACATACCTAAAAATATAGTTGTTTGGATGAGCCATGGAGATTCTGTTGTTGAATTGCCTTCAAAATTCAAACCAATTGCTATAACAAAAAATAATATTATCGCTTCTGTCCAATCTGATGATGGTAAGTTTTTCTGTGTTCAATTTCATCCTGAAGTTTTTCATACGCAATATGGAACTGAGATAATATCGAATTTTGTCTTTAAGGTCTGTAATGCAAAGAAATCTTGGTCTGTTGAAAAGTTCATGGAAGATGAGAGGAGGAAAATAGTAAATTTTGTAGGTGATAGAAATGTAGTTATGGCTGTTAGCGGTGGGGTTGATTCAACAGTTATGGCTGTTTATTTGAATATTGTGTTAGGTAAGCGGCTTAAACCTGTGTTTGTGAATACAGGATTGTTAAGAATGAACGAGACTGATGAGGTTATAAATAACTTTAGATCTCTTGGAATTGAAGTTGAGTATATAGATGCCGAAGAAGAGTTTCTATCAGCGTTGAAAGGAGTTAAAGATCCAGAAGATAAAAGGAAGATAATAGGTAAAAAATTTATTGAAGTTTTCATTAAGAATGTAGGGAATATTGATATACTTGCTCAGGGTACTTTATATCCGGATGTTATTGAGACTTCTTCTGTTAAGGGTCCGTCTTCTACTATAAAAACACATCACAACAGAGTTAAAGAAATAAGGCAACTTGAAAAGGAAGGTAGAATTCTTGAGCCGTTTAAGTTTTTGTTTAAGGATGAAGTTAGAAAGCTAGGTAAAGTATTAGGCATACCTGATAACATACTAAATAGGCATCCATTTCCTGGACCAGGTCTTGCTGTTAGGATAATCGGAGAAGTAACAAGAGAAAGACTCGATATCTTGAGAAAGGCTGATAAGATATTCATAGATGAACTTAAGAGGGAAAATCTTTATGACAAAGTTTGGCAGTCTTTTGTTGTTTTGCTTTCTGATAAAGCTGTTGGTGTTATGGGTGATGAAAGAAGTTATGGTTTTGTTGTTGCTTTGAGAAGTGTGAATAGTGTTGATGGCATGACTGCAGATTGGTCTAAGCTTCCTTACGAATTTCTTAACAAAGTTGCTAATAGGATAGTAAGAGAAGTTAATGAGATAACTAGGGTAGTATATGATATAACATCAAAGCCACCAGCTACGATAGAGTGGGAGTGAATGGAATTATAATTTGATTTTCTATGTTCTACAAAATCTTTCGATTCTAAACTAGAGTTTGATGTTAAGTTTTGTAGAATCTTCACAAATGATTTTTCTGATATTGCAAAAAGTTAGTATTTGAACGGTATATTATAGTAGGAGTTGAAAATGGAAGACATAGAAAAGCTCTTAAAAGAAAGCTTAAGCTTCAGTAAGTTTGAAAGTACTTCTAAGGAGTTTAAAGGAGAGTTGTTTTTAAAGGAGGAAAAAACTATGAATGTATCCAGGATTTTAATTGTTTCTTTGCCGATTCTTGCTGTTTTAATAGGAGGATTGCTCTTGGTTAATCAGTTTCTAAAGGTTTCTGAAAAGACTGTTGTTAAAGAAGATAAGGTATTATCTACTGAGCAAACTACTAAAGAAGAAGTACCAGAGGTTTCGGGAAATGTATATACCAGAGGTATTGTATCTATGGTGGTGGGTGATGTTAAGATTCAGAGTAGAGGTGTTATTTTTGATGCTGAAGTTGGTTACATTCTCAAACAGGAAGATGTCATAAGAACTGGTAAGTCGTCTGAATGTGAAGTGCAAGTTGATAAAAGAATAGTTTTGAGAATTGGAGAAAAAACTGAAATTTCCCTATCTGAGATTGTTTCTGTGGTAGAAGGTAAAAAAGAAAGTATCGTTGACTTAGTAAAAGGTACTGTTAAATCTGCTGTTGGTAACTTGAAGGGAGGTGAGTTAAAAGTCAGGACATCAACGGCGATTGCTGCTGTTAGGGGAACAAAATTTATGGTTTACTCTGATGAAAATGGTGGAACTAGAGTTATTGTATCGGAAGGTAAGGTTTCAGTAGGAATTAGGTCTAAAACTCTTGAAGAGCAAATTCAAAAGCTTAATGATGAGCAGAGAAAAAATATTGAAAAAAATGTTCTTTTGAGTGTAGTTGTAAAAGAAGGTGAGCAAGTTTATGTAGATAAAAAGATTCAGAAAAAAGTAGAACAATCTGTTCAATCTTCTTTACCTGTCGGAGCTTTTGATACTACCGATGATTTTATTGAGGAGATTAATAAAATAGTTAAGCAGATATCTTCAAAAAATCGCTTGGTGGTTGAAAGTGCTAATAAACAGGTTTTGGCATCTATTGATAAGTCTATTTCAAAGGATATAATGGTTGATTATGAGAATTCGGTGAGAGTATCTTTCTTGCCTACAGAGTCAACTAAAGATGCTATGTTGTACATAAATAATGTTGAGATTTCAAGTATTCCTGTTGAAAGAATTTTGGGGAAAAATGTTGATTATATTATCGGAGTTAAAAAGGATAATAAGTTTATATTTAAAGAAAAGATGAGATTCACAAAGGATAGTAAAATCACAATTGATGTTAAAGAAGAGTTGAAGCCTAAAGAAGAGAAAACTGTGAAAATGAATTTTGGTATGAATATTGTCTCTGGATATGGCAAGTGGGCAAAACATGGTACCATATCTCTAATACCATCATCTTCAGGTGTTATAGTATTTGATGGTAAGAGTATTAAGAGTGTAGGTGTGAAAGGATTGGCCTACGGATTTGGTGATGGAATTATTGTTTCATTATCAAAGGATGAGAATGAATTTATTGTAGTTAATATATCTTCATTTGATGGTGGATTGTTGCAGTCGATCAATTTAGGTGAGTCATCTAGGGGTACTCTAGTAGTATCGCGACCTGCTGTTTTAGGTGATAAAGTTTTTGTTCCATCAATAGATGGTGTTTACATAATTGATATAAAGACTGGTGATAAAAAAGTTGCAAAGATAGGTAGTGTTTATTCTGATATAGTAGCAATAAAGGATAGAGCAATTTCAATTAATGAAATAGGTGAAGTTTATTCAATATCTGGAGATGGTTCTCATTCCAAAATTGGTCAGATGAGTCTATCTATTGTCAGGAAAGCATCATTATCCTCGGATGGTGAAAACTTATTCGTGTTTTTGAAAGGTAGACTTCATATCGTGAATCTTGAAAAGTTTAAAGAAATATCAGTAAATACCGACATACAAACAGAATCATTACCTATATCGACACGAGATAGAATTATACTATTTGGAGATAGAAAGATTGTATCTGTAAAGAAAAATGGTGAAATTGAATATGAGATTGATTTGAACGGAAAACAGAAAGGAATGCCTTATGTGGGTGAGTACATAGTTGCTACTACAACTCAAGGTGTGTTTGTTTATAACGTAAATAATGGTGAAATGGTAAAAGAATTCGATATTCAGGCTAGTACTTCTTTGATAATTGGTGATAAGCTTTATGTTGTTTCGAGCAGCGAAACTTTAGTTTTGGATATTAAGTAAGTTTTAAGAGGGGACTTTACCCCTCGTTTTGTGTTTTTGAGAGTAATTTATTCTCTGGTATTTAATTTTTGTTAAATTTGTACTTTTTAGTATAATTATTCTGGATGATGAAGGTTTTGAAGATTCTGAAAATACTATACGTTATTATTTTTGTTGTAGTGATTTACTTTTTTTCTATATTCACTATGAATATAGTGCTAAACAACTTTAAGGATGATATCAGAGTTTTTTTATCCTCAAGTGGTATAAATGTTGACTTTGAGTATTTTGCTATAACTCCTGACTTAAAAGTTTTTTTCAAGGATTTGTCTATTTCGAATGCTATTTTGAGTAGCAAGATTAATGATGTTTTTATACACTTGGATGTGAGAAAATTACTGTTTGATAGGTTACCTGTTAGTTATGTTAGTTTATCGAATGTTGACATACTTTTGGTATCTAGCAATAGTAATTACACTAGTAATATTGGACTAAACACATACGATTTGGTTAGATTTTTTCAAAGGACTAGAATTGAGATAAATGATGTTAATTTTCGTTGGAACAATATTGATTTTAAATTTAAGGAGTTGTATTTTAGGGTTTCTAAAAATTACATTTCATTTGATTTTATAACTCAAGTGAAAATTGGTTCTAGGGAAACTATAAAATTATTTGCAACAGTTTTGAATGGTTCTAGTGTTATGAGTATTTCGAACGATGGTAGTATAAAAAGCCTAAATGGAATTTTAGCTTTTACTAGCAACGAGATTCTAGGAGTTGCTGTTGATGATGTGAAGTTTAACTTCTATGAGGATAACGGGAGTATTGTTGGAGTAGCATTAGGTAATGGTTATAATGGATATGTCCAGATACGTAATAGTGGTGTAGAGGCAGAGTTGTATATAGAGGATCTTCTTAGTAAAGCATACGAGATTGAGAGTTTTAGGAATAATATAATTAAACTCAAGAATTTTGTGCCTGAAATTGATACGATAGCAAAAAGTATTCTCAAAGATACAAGTATTAAGATAAAGAGCTATTCTAGTAACACTTTTTTTAGTGTTGTTTCAAGTAATTTATATGTTTATTATTTAGGTAATTATGAAAATACTTATCTATTTGGGATCTATAAGAATGGTAATAGAAGAATTGTTGTCAATCTTGATAGTAATAAACTTTCTGTATATGTAAAAAGTATATTATTTGCTGGCAGAGATGTGAACTTAAGTATGGTATCAAGGTTGGGGAAAGTATTTAGTGTTGAGTACTCGTATCTTGATACTGATGTTGTCAGGGGGAAGATATTAGATGGATTAAAGATTTATTCTAATTATTTGCTTCTTGATAACTCTTATGCGAAGGTTAGACTAGATTTGAATAAGTTTGAAGGTTTTATAGTATTAGATAAAGCATTTTCTTCTCAGATACTAGATTATTTAAAACTTGGTAATTTAGAAGATTTAGAGATGTCGTTGTTTTTTACAAATACTAACTTTGTTTTGAAAATGTTCGGTGAAAACGATGATCTTTATTTTGGATTGTATTTGAACAACTATAATTTAGTTTTGGATAATTTGATTATAAAGAGATTAGATACATCTCTCAGCGGAAAGATCCTTATTAGTGGTGAAAAATTTGAAGGTTTTCTAACTTTGATAAGAGGTGATTTGAGAGATTATCTAAAAGTTTATGGTGATACTAAAGCCGTTTTTATTAATTCTACTAAGTATGGCAATATTGTTTTAGATCCTCAAAGGCAGCTTCTTAGATTGTCATTGACTAATCTAGATTTTGGTAATGTTTGTTTAAATAAGGTTTTTGGTTTGATGAGTTATCCTTATGTTAACTTAAGTTTTGATATTTCTACAGGAGTTTTTTCATCAAAGTTTATTATTTTGGGAAACTTGAGTAATCTTGTAGTAACGAATGGATTTTTGTATACGCATACTAGAGCTGTTGAGTTCTACGGGAATATAGTTTTTGATGATGTCATAAGTGGTAAATTTAGAATTGGTAATTCTGGCATAGAATTTAATTTTAATCCTTCTGATAGTTTTTTGAGTGTGTTAGGTAACTTTGATAAATTTCCTGTGTCTTATGGATTTTTATCTTTGGTTAGTGGAAGAATAAAAGTTGGGATTGATCTTCAAAAGTCAGGTTTTAGTAGTATACAAGAGTTTAATGCTGATTTATCTTTGAAATCAGAAGGTGTTTTCAATAGAATCAAACTTAGTGCTAATAAAATGGATGATAGTATTAGTGTTGTTTTGTTTTTGTTTAACTATTTCAATACATTTACTATTAGTACGTATTTTGATGGTAGTTTTGTAAGTTCGAAACTTTCCTTCAAAGAGAGGATTGGTGGTGTAAGGCGAGATAAAGAAATACTATCTTTAAGTGGTGTTTTTCAAGATGATATGTTTAAGGGTAAAATCAAAGTTAATACTCAGGGGTTTTCTGGTCTCGAAGAAAAGTGGGATAGAATGATAGTCTGGAGTAAAGACTTTTTAAGCGTTTATGGGGATGGAGATGGATTGAATATTTATAATAGCAATAAGGTGATTAATTTTTCGTATTATCGCAATGGTACTGAACTATATTCGTTTTCAGGAGAAATTGGTGATAGGGTTGTTGGAACTCTGAAAGGTCGAATTCCTTTGTCTTTTCTGTTAATTCCGGGGTTTATTGATAGTATTGATGGAGATGTTTTTTTTGAAAATGTTAAAGTAAGTTTTGATGTTAGTACTTTAGAGGCTACAGGATATGGTATTATCAGTATTAAATCTGTTAAGGTAAGTTTTATTGATCAAACATTCTTTTCGGAAAAATCGAGAGTGGAATTTCAGGGAAACAAAGTAATTGCTAGAAATATTTATCTATTGAATGGTAACACATCAGTGATGTTGTCCTCGTTAATAGATTTGAAGAATCTTTCAGATCCGACTCTTGACATAACACTACATCAGATTAGGGGAGTTTTAAATCAAAATCTTGATTTGGGAAATCTTAAACTAAGTGGTGCTTCTTCTATATCTTTGAACATAAAAGGTAGAGCAAATTCACCGATTATAAGCGGTAATATGAAGCTTCTCAAGGGTAGTAGGGTTTCTTACCTTATATTTTACAATGAACAATCTAAAGATGAGTTTTGGGGTTATAATTTTGCTCAACTTTCGGAGTGGAATTTAACTCTTAATCTTTCAGAGAGTTATTTTGAATCTGAGCTTCTTGAAGGGAATATAGTTGATGGTAATGTTTTAGTTAGAGGGAGTGTAGCTAGAAATAATCTTTCTTTGACAGGTACAGTTACGATTGGTTCAGGATTTTTGAAGTATCTTGGTAGGTATTTTAATGTTGATAACATAAAAATGGTGTTTTATGGTAATGAGATGGACTTTGTTCCTTTTGTTAGTGGAACTCTTTACACGTTTACTTTTGATAATAGGACTGAAGAAAACGTAAAGATAATTATGGATGTGTCTGGTAGAATTACATCTTTGAGAACTTCGTATAGATCTGAACCTGAAAGAGCACAGTCGGAAATTGCTATGCTTTTAGGATTACCTACTCAGTTTAGAGACACTGTTAAACAAGGAGTTTCGTTTTTTGAGTCTGTGGGAATTTACGATGTACTGTCTTATAATATAAGGAGGTATACTGGACTTGATGTTTTTGTATTTAGATCTCCGCTTTTGTCAACATACTTTACTTCTATACTTGAAGGTAATTCTTTTTTCACTACAAGAGATTTAATAAAGGGTACTGAGATTAGAATAGGTAAGTCAATCCTGTCAAGTTTATTGTTGGAGTATAGATTGGTGTTTGATACTTTGGGAGATAATAATGTCTTTACGAATGTGCCGTTACACAATTTTATTCTGGGTGTCTCTTTTTATGATTTCTTTCTTGAGTTTCAGTATGGTTCAGTTGTGCTTAATGATGATTTGGGTAGGAAGATCATGGAGTTTGAACCTAAGGTTAATATAAGGTATAATAGGAGATTTTAAACTTTTATAGACTTTGTTGAACGTTTAGTTTTTGGTGCTAATGTTATGTTTTATTCAAGAGTTTAGTAGTTGTATTCAGTTTTAGATTTTGTCTGGATTAAGACAAAGTTGATTAATTTGTTTATTCTATAGTAATATATTTAATGAGGAGGTTTTATGGATTTTAAGAAAGTTAGTATAATTGGTTTTATAGGTTTGTTGATTATAGCTCTTTTAGTAGTATTATTTTTGATTATTAGGGATGGTAGTAGCAATAGAGATAAGCTAATTAGTTTGGCCAAGATATATATTCAGGAAGGTGACTATTCAAGAGCTCTTGATTATCTTGATAAACTATATATGGAAAACCCTAGTGATGAAGAAGTTTCTAATTTGAGAAAGGAGGTTATGAAAAGGAAAAGAATTAAGGAAGAAGAAATGATAAATAGGCAAGTTAAGGTTAAAGTTGAGGTACCAGACATATCTCAAGAGAGACAGTTTCAAGATAGTCCTATTCAGCCACTGAAAGAAACAAAAGGTAAGGATAAAAAAGAGCAAGCAGAGGAAATTTATAAAGATGGGATTACATATTTAAGGAAGGGAGATATAAACAATGCGCACGTAAGGTTTGAGAAAGCGAATGAACTTGATCCTGAGAACTCTAAAGCAAAGGGAGCTTTATCTTATACTACCTATCGTAAAGGAAATCCTGATAGAGCTATTAAATTAGCAAATGAAGTTATGTCTTCTAATCCTGATGAGCCGTACTCTCACCTTACTAAAGGTAATATATTGTATGACAATAATGACTATGATAATGCTTTAAACGAGTTTAACAAAGTTTTACAGTCGGGAGAAGATGATCCTGATATGCGATATAGAATGGGGATTATATATTATACAAGGAAGATGTATAATGATGCAGTTAGAGAGTTTAAGAAAGCAGTTGAGATAAGTCCAAGTTTTGACAAGGCTTATTATAATCTAGGGTTGAGTTACTATGTTCTTGGAGATAAAGGTGAGGCGATAAAAGCTTTTAATCAAGCAATATCTGTTAATCCTTCTTATTCTAAGCCTTATATTAATTTAGGTACTATATACTATATTGATGGTGAGTATGAAAAAGCACTTAATTACTTTTTATCTGCTTATAAATATGAGAAGAATAATGATTCTTTGCTTGTTAAGATAGGCAATACTTATGATAAACTAGGACAGCCAGATAAGGCTATGCCATTTTATGCTAGTGCTGTTAAAATTAACTCAAAAAATTTTGCAGCACTTTACAATCTTGGAAATTCTTACCTATTTGTTAAAGAAGATCCTAGTATGGCAAGAAAGTATATAGAGCAGGCGTATTCGATAAATAAAGATGATCCACTTTTACTTACAACACTTGCTAATCTTTACTTAAGTCAAGGTGATATTGATAAAGCATCTTCAATTTTTTCAGAGATTATAAAGAAAAATCAGAATCTATCAGAACCTTATGCTGGACTAGGTTTTGTTTATCTCAAGAGGAATAAGTCTGCTGAAGCAATAAAGTTGTTTAAGAAGGCACTTTCGATAAACCCTTACGATTACAATGCACTTATAGGTATGGGAGATGCCATGCTTAATGAAGGATTATATGATGACGCTATAGAATATTATTCTAAAGTGAGAGATAAGTTTAGGGATTCGTATAGGGCACTTGTCGGATTGGGTAAATCCTATGCAAGGAAAAATGATTTTAGTAAAGCGATAAGCTTTTATAAACAAGCAGTAAATGTCAAAGAAACACCAGAAACTTTATTTGAACTTGCGGTATCTCTTGAAAAGAATGGCGATAGAGAAGAAGCTATTGTATATTACAGAAGAATAAAAGATAAATATCCTAATTTTGATAGAATGAATTTGGTTGACAAAGTATTACAAAATTTTTAGTAGTGATAGCAATTTATGTTTTCAGGTATAGTTAAACATACAGGTGTATTGGTTAGGGGACTTAATGGGAACTACCAGGGTAAAATTGTAGTCAAAGCTAAAGAAATATTTGATTTTACTTATTTAGGTGGCAGTATTGCAGTTAATGGAGTATGTTTGTCTGTTGTCAACAAGGAAAACGGTAATTTAGAATTTTTCGTAAGTTATGAGACGTCTGAAAGAAGTACAGTATCTACTCTGAAAGAAGGAACTATTCTAAATCTTGAATTACCTTTGACACCTAGTACTTTTCTAGATGGTCATATTGTTTTAGGGCATGTTGATACTACAGGGGAAATAATGGAAATTGATAAAATAGGTGACGGATATAAATTGAAAATTTCTGTTCCTAAGCACTTTATCAAGTATGTTGTGTATAAAGGATCGATTGCTGTTGATGGAATTAGTCTTACTGTTTACGAGGTTGACGATATCTCTAGTAGTTTTTCTATTGCTGTTATTCCTATTACTTATGAGACAACAAATTTAAAATTTTTGAGGAATGGTGATTTGGTAAATATAGAGTTTGATATACTCGCAAAGTATGTTGAGAGAATAATGTTGCTTGGAAATCAAAAGGGTATAATGGATAAATTGAAAGATCTTTGGGAAACCTAAAGTTTAGCTATTACAGGTTATTTTACTATATATTTCTGAATAGTTTTTCAATTTGAAATAATATGGTTGGATGTAAAATAATTTAAAGAGTTATGAATATTCTTGATGTAATACTTATGTCTTTAGTGGTTATGGGTATAATTTGGGGTGCTAAGAAAGGTTTCATAGGTATATTTGTGCTTGTGATAGGTATCATTGTAACTATAGTACTTATAGATGCATTTGCTACTCCGTTGTCTTCATTTTTTAAACATGTGGGTGTGGCCGAAGAATATTCGTTTGCAATTGCTGTTTTGTCTATGATGTTTGTTTCCCTTATAGTTTTTTTCATAGTTTACATTTTGCTCAAAAATCTAATAGATTTATTCAGGATTGGTGTTATAAACAGATTACTAGGTGTGTTGGTGGGTGGATGGGTTGTATTTTTGCTTTTTGGTGCTGTATTATTTTTTTTGACAAAAATTCCTTTTATTGGTTTCAAAAAATATGTTGATAATTCTTTAGTTGCAAGATATTCATATGAGCATGCTGTTTTCATAGTATCTCTGTCCGGTTCTGAAGATAAGATTGAAGATATAATTGAAGGTGAGGAACAAAGATAATCGTCGCAAGTTGATTTGGTTTTTACTATACTTCATATAGTAGGTTAAGTATTATGGTGTGGATGGGAACTGCTTTGATCTTTAATTCTGTTGTAGTTTTTACCCAAGGTTATGCTATTGATTAGCGTACTTTTGTAAATTTGTGTCTTTATCCACAGTATTCAGTTGTAATTTGTAGTATGTTTTGGTTATACTTTCCTAAGGAGGATGAAATGGATTTATCAAATGCTAGAGTTAAAGAATTCATGGTTTCTCCTGTTTACTATGTTGGCTTGAAAGATCCTTTGACGAAGATAGTTGATAAAATGATAAAGTCAAAGATAAGTGGTGTTATTGTTTTAGATAAAGACAGACCTGTTGGTATGATTTATGCGACTGATCTAATTAAGTACATATTTGCTCCTGATAAAGCAAAGGATATAACGGCTGAAGAGATCGTTGAGAAACAAGAAGAAATAGTTTTAAATGAAGATATGCTTTTAAAAGATGCGTTGAGGTTAATGATCTCAAAGAATAAAAGAAAATTACCAGTTGTTAATAAGAAAGGAGATATAGTTGGTGTTTTTAGTATGGTTGATGTAGTAAGATATCTTTCTGAGCTTTTATGAGGATATTAAAATAGACTTAGTCATTGTTACTCTATTTCCATCTTGAAATGAGTAATCATAGATTATATCATCTATAAAAGTTAGTATCATTAAAAGACCTCTCCCTCTGAAGCTTTTATTGTCGATTGATTTGAGGACTTTTTCTCTTGATATTTCGAATTTTGGTGCATGGTCTTGTATTGTTATAGATATTTCGAACTTTTTGCCCTTCATTTTGACTTCTGCTTCGAATTCTATTGTTTTATCTGGTATCCAGTGATATCCATGCTCCATAATGTTTAAAAGGTATTCATGAACTGCCATTTTTAAGTCGTATATTCCATCACTTGGTACCCTGTTTACCCTTAGAAAACTTTCAAAATCATTTTCTAGTTCTTTTAAATCTGAGAAGGTAGAGAAAATCCTCTTCTTGAAAACCATAATTATTTCCTGAATAAGTTTAATGCCTCTTCCTCGGTTTCTACAATGTTTATGAAATCGTGTAGTCTAGAGACATTTAAGGTGTACCTTATTTTAGGATTATTAACTATGACTGTTACTCTTTCTCCTTTTTGAAATGCACTGTTTGCTGCTATGGATAGCAGACCAATGCCCATTGAGTCTATGTAAGTAACTTCTCTTAGATCAAATATAAACTTGCTTTTTCCCTCAATAATACTCTTTTGTACTGTACTTTCGAAGGGATCTATGTAAAATATGCTTAACTCACCTTTGACTTTTATTTTTACGATTTCATTGTCTACAATCTCGGTGTTTACTTCCATACTATCCTCCGATACCTAAAAATATTTTATATAATAGGTTTCTTAAAAACAACATTTTAGTATCTAAAAGTTTTGTAGAGTATTTTCGTAAAAATGTATTTTAAATAGAATCCTATGCCTTGTTAAATAAGTGGGAAAGTAGAGAAATGTTAAAGAGTCTCTTAACCTAAGTAGAAATGACAATCTAGAATTTTGTTAGATTTAGAGAAGCTTTGGTACAGATATGACTTTTATAGATTTGATTGATAATCAACTGAAAGTAAAAATAAATAGGTTAGAAGTGTATAGGAAGGAACAATTTAATCTAGATTCTCCTAGTATATTCCAATAGATTCTATTCAGTTTAGGTGGTAGTATTTGAGGGTGTTTGGAGGATTCTGTATGTTTTTAGAGATTAGGTATGGGGAATGAGTTTGTGAAAGCATATTTAAGAT
>JAOAHF010000011.1 GCA_026415355.1 Brevinematales bacterium | reverse complement strand
CATCTTAAATATGCTTTCACAAACTCATTCCCCATACCTAATCTCTAAAAACATACAGAATCCTCCAAACACCCTCAAGAATGTTTGAAAAGTATTAGCTCAATTTTTATATTATTATTCGTGTAGAGAGGAATCTATCCATGAAGAAGTTAGTAGTATATTTCATAACTATTCTGATATTATCATTACTTGGTTTTGTGTGGGCTAATGATGATAAGAGTAGAGTAATAAAATATTTTGAGACGTACAGAGTTATAGGTAAAGGTAAAGATCTTAAGGAGTCTAGGGAAGATGCTTATCAAAACGCAATAATTGAGTTTCTAAGGAAGACTGTATCTCCTAAGGATCTAAAAGATAACTCTGAAAAAATATTAAGGGAAATATTTGCTTCAAGAAAAATCACGAATTTTGTTGAGACGCATAAGATAATATCATCAGAAGAAGTAGGAGATAGTATTAAGATAATCGTGGATGTTGTTTTAAGAACTGGTAAAATAGTGGAGATACTTGAGAAAATAGAAGTACCGATCAGAAGAGATATATCTATAGACACAACTAACTAACTTTTACTAGGAAACCTGATTAGGAAATTTCAGAAATTTTTAAGAGATGACTTTAGTATCTATTTGTAGGAAGGGGATCTTGCCCCTTTGAGTTTAGTAGTTTGTATAACTATAAGAATGCTTGTAGTATTTCTTTTTTCTGATCGTCTGAGAGTTCTAATGGTTTTGAATGCATACCTCCTTCTCTAATGACAGGGTCGATTTGATCATGAGAGGGTTTGTCCTGATTTATGTAGAAAATTCCTATTGGTATTTTATCTTCCCATTCTGATGCTCTTTGAATTGCTTGTGAAAAGTCATATGGATTGTGACCAATGTCTTCAAGTTTATATATTCTTTCTTTGTACCACTGGTAAGTGTTTTTCTTGTTATATGTTACACAAGGTGAAATATCGTCAACTAATGCAAAGCCTTTGTGTTGTATGGCTTTCACTATTATTTCAGACATATGCTCTGGTTCTCCGGAGAATGTTCTTGCAACAAATGTTGCACCTGAAGAGATTGCTAATAAAATTGGATTTAGTCCAAAGTCATAATTCCCATCAGGAGATGACTTTGTTTTGCTTCCAAAGTCGCTAGTTGGAGATGTTTGTCCTGTTGTAAGACCGTAGATTTGGTTATTCATGACGACATATGTTATATCAAGATTTCTTCTGCATGCATGAACTAAATGACCTACGCCTATACCATATCCATCTCCATCACCACCTGCTGCTATGACTGTTAGTTTGGGATTAACCATTTTGATTCCTTGTGCTGTTGGTAAAGTTCTTCCGTGAAGGCTATGGTATCCATACGCTTTTACGAAATGTGGCAAATTTGAAGAGCATCCTATACCGGAAACAATGACGACTTGTGATGGATCTAAGTCAAGTTTTGCTAAAGCTAATTGAAGACCTCTTAGTAATCCATAATCCCCGCAACCAGGGCACCAAGTAGGATTTAAATTTACTTGGAACTTCTTTATATCAACTACAGGCATATAAACCTCCTTTTATAAATACCTCTCAACTTCGTTTAGAAGATAAAGAGGAGTAAATGGTTCTCCATCGTACTTCAATATTCTTTTTTCTATGTTGTATCCTGTCTCCATCCTTAAAAGTTTGGAGTATTGAGATGAATAATTATTTTCTACAATTACTACGTTTTTGTATTTTGATAGAATATCAGCAATTTCTTTTTTGACAGGGTATATGTATTCTATGTGTACGTGGTTTACTTTAATACTTTGTTCTCTCAATAGTTCTGTTGTTTCTTTTATAACACCATAGGTTGATCCCCATCCTACTAAAGTTATATCTGGTTTTTCATCACCTTCTACTATGGGTAACTTAAATTCTTCAACAATGTATTTCATTTTTCTCATTCTCTTTTCCATCATTTTTTTCCTTTTGGCTTCATCAGTGTATATATCGCTTATAAGTACTCCGTTTTCATCGTGTTCATCTGTTGCCGCGACATAATATACATTAGGAGTTCCTGGTAAAACTCTGGGCGAAACACCTGTAGATGTATCTTTGTATCTCAAATATTCGCCATTTCCGTTGATACTGTTTAGTAATTCCCCTCTATCTATTCTTATTTTTGAAGGATCTATTTCTTCAGTTAGTACTCCATAGTATCCGTTTGATAATAAGAAATCTATAAGTATTATTACTGGCATTTGATATCTATCTGCTAGGTTGAAAGCTTCTGAGGTTAAGTAAAATGCACTGACTGTATCTTTAGGGGCAAGTATTGCTTTAGGGTATTCACCTTGCGATGCACCTAATGCTTGGAAAAGATCGCCTTGTTCTGTTTTTGTAGGCAATCCTGTTGATGGTCCGCCTCTCATTGAATTAACTATGACTACGGGAGTTTCTGTCATTCCTGCAGAACCTATAGCCTCGGTCATAAGAGAAAAACCACCACCTGATGTTCCACACATTGCTCTAGCTCCAGCAAATCCTGCCCCAATAGCAGCATTTATAACAGCAATTTCATCTTCTAGTTGTTTAACTACAATGCCATATTTTTTGCCGTTTGAAGCAAACCAATGTAGTATCGAAGTTGCAGGTGTCATCGGATATGCTGAGTAGAATTTACATCCACTCATCGCAGCACTGATAGCAACAGCATAATTACCTGTTATTACATAGTAACTTTTGTTCTGTTTTCTAATGCCAAAATCGTAAGTTATATTAGTGTTATTATAACCTGCATTTATAACTTCGATGTTTGCATTTGCTATCTCTTCTCCTTTCTTTCCGAAAGATTTTCTTATAATTTCTTCTAGTAAATTTCTATCAAATCCAACGATTTTTACGACAGATCCAACTAGGAGAGTGTTTTGCATTATGGGTTGTTTTGCTTGTTCGGGTGCTAGCTGCCTAAGAGATAAACCTACATAGTTAACATCATTTCTTTTGTCGTTAATCTTAACTTTATCCTCATTATATACTATAAAACCGCCAGGTAAAACATTATTTTTGTGTCGTTCATATTCAGCTTGGTTTAACGGTATAAGTATGTGAGGGTTATCACCGTGGGTGTAAACTTTATCGTTTGAAATTCTTATTTGAAGCCAAACAAAGCCACCTCTTATGACTGATTGATAACTGTTGTAAGCACATACTCCTAGTCCACTACGAGATGCCAACTTGGATAAAGTATCTCCTACTGAAGCAACACCATCTCCGGCGCTACCAGCTATTCTTATTACTACCTCACCTTTTGTCATGTTTCCCTCCTACTTTTACTCTACTTAAGTTTACTAAAATCCTATATCTAGTGTCAAATTTTATTGATATATTGTGAATTGAGAATCTATATTCTTTAATAACATCACCAAATGATAGCACCTATATTTTTTAGAGAGGAATTTTCAAAGAGATATATAGTGAATGTTTGAATTAAAGATTGAGTCTAGATTATAATCTCATCCAACTTGGAGGTTATTTATGAGGTTGTGGGGTAGGAATGATAAAAAAGTTTTTTTATCTGAAAGGGATATTCCTAGGAAGTGGTATAATATACTTGCTGATTTGCCATCTCCACTCGATCCGCCTATAAATCCTCAAACAAAGCAGCCGTTATCTCCTTCCGATCTAGAAGTTATATTTCCGAAACAATTAATAGAGCAGGAAGTTTCTCAAAAAAGATGGGTTGATATACCAGAAGAAGTATTGAATAAATATTTAATATGGAGACCTACTCCACTTCACAGAGCATATAATCTTGAAAAGTATCTTGATACACCTGCTATTATACTTTATAAAAATGAATCTGTGTCACCTTCTGGTTCTCACAAACCTAATACTGCTATTCCTCAAGCCTATTATAACAAGATATCGGGTATAAAGAGACTTACTACTGAAACAGGAGCAGGACAATGGGGAAGTTCATTATCTTTTGCTGGTGCTCTTTTTGGTCTGGAAATAATAGTTTATATGGTTAAAGTAAGCTACAATAGTAAGCCTTATAGGAGAATTATGATGGAAACATGGGGAGCAAAAGTTTTTGCAAGTCCTTCCAATAGGACAAATTTTGGTAAAAAGATATTAGAGAATGATCCTAATAATCCTGGTAGTTTAGGTATTGCCATAAGTGAAGCAATAGAAGAAGCAGTTAACGACAAGAATACGAATTATTCTTTGGGTAGTGTTCTTAATCATGTTTTGTTACATCAAACAATAATAGGTTTAGAGGTTAAAAAGCAGTTAGAGATAGAGAATTTGTATCCTGATGTTATTATAGGATGTGTTGGTGGTGGCTCGAACTTTGGTGGTATTGCGTTACCTTTTGTTAAAGATAAGATAGATGGAAAAAGAGTTAGAATAGTTGCTGTTGAACCTAAATCATGTCCCTCAATTACGAGAGGTAAATATGCATATGATTTTGGTGATACTGCCGGTATGACTCCTCTTATAAAAATGCATACTTTGGGACATCAATTTATGCCACCTTCTATACATGCTGGTGGTTTAAGATATCATGGTATGGCTCCTATTGTTAGTAAGTTGTATGAACTAGGTTTAATAGAAGCGAAATCGTATACTCAAAATGAAGTTTTTGAGGCAGGTGTTGTATTTGCTAGAACTGAAGGTGTTCTGCCTGCACCCGAGACTACTCATGCTATCAAAGCGGCTATTGATGAAGCAATACAAGCTAAAAAGGAAGGTATAAGAAGAGTTATACTATTCAATCTATCAGGACATGGTCATTTTGACTTAAAAGCCTATGATGATTACATGAATGGAAATTTGCCAGATCACGAGCCAACCGAGGATGAGCTTGAGAAAGGTTTTTCTAGTATACCAAAATAGCTATGAGCCGATGGTGGGACTCGAACCCACGACCTACTGATTACAAGTCAGTTGCTCTAGCCAACTGAGCTACATCGGCACTGTGCCGAGAGCGGGAGTTGAACCCGCACGCCCTTGCGGGCACTACCCCCTCAAGGTAGCGTGTCTGCCAATTCCACCATCTCGGCAAAAAAACGAAATATAATCTTATTCTTCTTCTGATTCTACGATTTTCGAAGTATCTATCACTTCAACATCTTTTGATAGAATATCATAAAGCGCCTTAACAGCAGGTTTATCGAATGTATTTGATATTATGTTCTTATTTACAAGATATGCAGCTCTCTTAGATGCTGCGACGGATAATTCATAATGATTACCGTCATAATTTATTAGCTTCTCTATGAAATCTTTCATACTCTCATGATTATTCTACATAACAAAATGTAGAAATTTCAACTTGAGATTTTGATCCCATTGTTGACAGTGTTTTTGATTCTGAAGTTTGTATTACTAACGATTATCTTTTATAACTTTACTATGTAGTGTGTGAATTACGATAATATTTAAAGTCAATGTGTTAACAAAGATAATTTTTTGAACATAGTGATGGAGTACCAGGATGAAATTTAATATTGACATAAATCCTGCTCAAATAAAGGCTAATTTAGTTGCTTCTGTTAGGTTTCTATATATACTGATCCTATCTTTAGGGGTTTTCTTAATTTTTTCAGTTCTTTATGGAATAGAGAATCTAATAAAGATAACATATATTCTTACTAAACCTCAAATCGATGATATTGTTGCTATATACTTTTTGGGTAACATAGTTGATATACTGCCTTTTGTTGTTATCTTTTCTTTGGCTTACTTTGCTTATAAGCTGAATTACAGTACTACATCGAGTGTTATTTCGCTTGCTGTAATAGTAGGTATCTTAATCTATATAGTGTTTTTCGTAGTTATTTTGGTTTCTCCTCAGATAGATAAGTTTGTATTAAATGCTTATAAAAATTTTGCATCTTCTCCTTCATCTCCTAAGTATCTTTTTACTAGATCTAAAATACACTATGTTGGCGAGAATAGAATAATTCCAATATTGATTCAAGAAGGTTCTTTTAAAGCAGTAGTAGTTAGAAATGGTAAGTTCGTAATGTATAACAATATTAAGATTGTTCCTTACGATAATGGTATAAAATTAAAATCTTTGAAGCAAGAAATAACAACGATACCATATGAGAAGATAATACCTTCAAGTTTTGGAAAACTTTATGAGAGAATATATAGGGGCTTCTTAAAGATTGCTACACAGTTTCCTCTCACTAGATACGTTCAAGAATTTAGTTTTGGTAGTTTTTTAAATCTTATGCTTTATGTTCAATCCATATCTATAGGGGTTATGTATGTGGTGTGGCTATTCAGAGATTATTCAACTACCAAAGTTATCTTACTGTCTACAGTTGTTTCTATTGTTGGTGTAACTTTTATAGGTTTTATTTCTGGAGTTTTTGAGTTTATGAAATTTTCTTCGTATTTGGAATTTATCAAGGATATAATATCTGGTATTCTAGCATTAGCCTTTGCGGTTTTAATAGTAGTGGGTGCTCATAAGGTTGATCAAATACTGAAAGGAAGGTTTGGGGGCTAGTATGTATGGCTATATAAGTATTAGAATACTAGTTTTTTTTGTTATAGCACTGGCTTTATTGATAGTTTTATCTTACATATTGTCTGGAGATGTTGATGATAACAGATTAGTTAATTTCTTAAAGATCTTCTTATTTGAGTTACCAGTTGCTGCTACCTCAAGTGTGTTTATAACTTATTCTTTTACTGTTACGCAAAAAAGCCTTGATAAGTTTCAAAGAGTGAATTTAGTATCTGCTTTTACTCCAGCAATATTCTTTGCGTTATCTGTAGTTGTGATTATTGTATTCCTACAAGACATTGTTTTACCTAATCTAACTAAACAAAAGTTGATAAATGAAGGAGTGAAGGATGTAGTCTTTTCTATTGATAAGGATAAGTATTTAGTTATTGATAAGGTTGAATTTGATAAAAATGGGGGAATATACCTTTTGAAAGGTGTTGATTTGGTTAGCAAACAGTTTTCTGTAATAAGAAGTTATAGTCAAATAAGTTATAACCCTATAAAAAATGCTCTTGTTATGGGAGTAAAAGAATTGGAAATGGATAAAGACCTTGAGAAGATTCTTATGTTTTTTGTTGACAAAAACTACTTCTTTAGTATATGGGAGTTTAATGACGTGAAAGATGCTTTTTTTATGTATGACATAAAAACGTCATTTCTTAATTTTGTGATGTATGAAAAGATATTTATGCCTTTGTTAACTTTTGTTATCATGATTTTTGCTATAACATTTGGATGGCGGTGGAGAATAAATAGAGAGACAAAGCTTATGCCTTTATATATATTAGTTGGCTTTATTTGTATAACTATAGGTATTAAGATGGTATATTATTTATCGATTAGGTTATTTGAATTTTTAGTTTTTCCTTTCTAATCTTTCACATAAGTATTTTAAGTATACTAACTTTGAAAGTATTCTCACAAGTGATGATAATTATAGTGTTATGGGGGTTTTTGAAAAGTATATAAATAGCATAAGTAGAAATGAATATATAAAATCAATAGGTAAAGTAAAAGGTGTCAAAGGTGTTTTAATTGAGTCTGTAGGTCCTTATTCATCGATAGGCGATGTGTGTGAAATAGAGACGGGGAATGGGTTTATAAAAGCAGAGGTTGTTGGATTTGAGAATGATAGTGTTTTTTTGGTACCCTTCGAAAATGTAATAGGTTTATCTCCATCTGCTAAAGTTTTAAATACGGGTAAGAAAATGGAAATACCTGTTGGAGAGGATATGAAAGGAAGAGTTTTGAATGCCTATGGTGAAGTAATACTAGGAGAGCCTTTTAAAGTTGAAAACTTCTATTATATTGACAATGATCCTCCTGCATCACTTGAAAGGAGTAGAATACTAAAGCCTATTCAAACAGGTATAAAGGTTATAGATGGTCTTTTAACAGTTGGTGAAGGGCAAAGAGTTGGTATTTTTTCTGGTAGTGGAGTTGGTAAGAGTACTCTACTTAGTATGATTGCTAGAAATACATCTGCAGATGTTGTTGTTTTGGCACTTGTTGGTGAAAGGGGTAGGGAAGTTAGGGAGTTTTTAGAAAGAGATTTAGGCGAAGAAGGGCTAAAAAGAAGTGTAGTAGTTGTATCGACTTCTGATGAACCTCCTATGGCTAGGTTAAGAAGTGCTTACACTGCTACAACTATTTCAGAGTTTTTTAGAGACAAAGGATATAGAGTAATGTTACTTATGGATTCTCTAACTAGATTTGCTTTTGCACAAAGAGAAATATCTATATCTCTGGGAGAACCGCCAACTTCAAGAGGATATACTCCGACTGTATTTACCAAACTGCCTAGATTACTTGAAAGGGCAGGTCCTAGCAAGAACGGTAGCATCACTGCGTTTTATACAGTTTTAGTCGAAGGAGATGATATAAATGAACCTATATCGGACCATGTGAGAGCTACTCTTGATGGACATATTGTGCTTTCAAGAAGTATAGCATCTGCGGGGATATACCCTTCTGTGGATATTTTAGTAAGTATAAGTAGATTAATGCCAGAGATAGTTTCAAAACAACACTTTGAAAAAGCCCTAAAATTTAAAGAACTTATGGCTACTTATAGGGAAAATCAAGACCTTATAAACATAGGTGCATATGTCCAAGGTACAAATCCTAAAATAGATGCAGCGGTAAGATATATCGACAAAATGATTGACTACATAAAACAGGGTATGTACGAAAAGTTTAGTTTCGAAGATTCAGTAAATCTTTTAATTTCAATGTTTTAACAACTACGTTATTGTTGTCTAATAGTATAAAAGACAGCATATATCTTTTGTAGTCTATGTCAAAGTCAATAACGTTTTTTATTTTATAGTTTGGTTTAGTGTTTATTGATAGTATATTTTCGTTACCAACTTTTGAAAGATAGAATATATTGCCTTCTACTATAATGTATTTTTTGATATCTTCGAATGGACCTATTGCCCCTAAGTTGCTGATAATATACTTTTTGCCATTTTTTGTTGCTATTACCCCATAACTTGAGGTTTTGGTTTCAAACTTTAATGATTTTATGTCTATTTGGTTAAATGGACCTATTTCTTCTCCATCAAATAAAAGATATTGCCATTCATTCTTTTTTATAACCCAAGAGAATTTACTGTCGTTTATCAGGTTTTCTGTTTTTACCAGTATAGTGTGGGTATTAGTTTTGTTCTTATTTAAGTCAACTAATATTCCTTCTCCATTTCGAAATCCTATTATAAGGAATCTGTTTTTGGAGATAGTCTTGATATCTACTATATTATCCATTTCTAGCGATTTATTATTGAACAATAATATGTCTTTTTTATGCTTTTTTGCTATGTATAAACTACCGTTTATTATTGATTTTATGTAATCATAAGGTCCAAATAATTCTTTACCATTTAGTACAAAATAGGATTTGTTTTTTTTAACAACTATGGTATTACTATTGAAGTCGTTTTCTACGAATACTGCCATTTCATAAGGTCCTAGCTTCTTGAGGATGTTACCGTTTCTAACGTAAAAAACATAGTACTTATTACTAACCTTTGATATAAAATTTGCACTAGTTAAATCATCAGAGAACTTTATTTGTGTTATTCTTTCAAAGGGACCCATTTCGAAGTATGATGTTGATACATAATAACCATTATTTTTTTGAGATATACCCCCCCACTTAGCGTATTTGGTGTTAATTCGAATTGTATCATAATCTACACTTACGTAGTTACCTATTAATTTACCGTTAAAGATTAAGAAAAAACTGTTATCTTCCATCATTACGCCTGCACCCCACGATTTGCCATTATCTGAAAGTATAGGCATAAAAACTTTTTTAAAAGGTCCGAAAATTTTTGAAGAGTAGTTTATATAGATTTCATTATCCATCCTGAAGGTAAATATAAAGTTGCCAAACTTGTATGAAAAAGTATCCCAAAAAACTTCATCATAAGGTCCTAGATTAGTTTTACCGTTTAATGATATAAATATTTTGCCGTTGTCTTCATAAAAGACGATTATATCGTTGTGATTTTCTGTTTTTAGTTTTATTACCCTCGTGTAAGGGCCTAAAACTTTGTTTCCATAAACTACATAGTTTTTTCCTCTGGATTCGTAGTTGAAGAGTATTTTATTTCCTACTAGGAATACTTCCCCTATTGATTCAAAAGGTCCATATTCTTTTCCAAGGTCTTTCAAAAACCAACTACCTTGCGATTTGTATATAAATACAAGTCTTTTGTCATTTAGTTGTAAAGAGTATATATCTTCGTAGGGTCCCAGAACTTTTTTATAATTTTTTACAAGAAATTTGCTTTTACCTTCCTGTATTATCCAGGAGTTGCCGTAATTATCTAGATAGGGGTAGGACATAGGGTTTGTAGAATGTAGAAGTACATAATACTTCTGGTTGTCAATTTCTCCGCCGATCATCATGTAGTTTTCGTTTGAAACTAGTATAGCGAACCATCTATTGTATTGAAGTAGTGGTGGTATAAGTTCACCAGGTTGTATTGGTATTTCTTTGTAGTTTAGTAATATTATGTTTGTGTTATTTTTCCTTACATCAACAATAAAATTTGTTCCAAAAAATGATGGAATACCAATATTATTTGCTTGATCTACTGCTATGACTCCGTTGATTATCAGCGTATAGTTATCTTTTGACGATCTAGCAACTGTCCACCAGTTACGGCTAACCGCGTCAAATGAAGGAATCTCAATGTCTTCAAAGGGGCCTATTTCTCTACCATTTTCTAAGATTATATACTTTTTACCTTCTCTTGTTGATATTTTTATATCAGGAATTGAATAGCTTTCGCTATTGTAATTATTTTCAATTATTTCAAACGGTTCTAGTTTGTTGTTGATTTTTTTGAAGAATAAGTTATTAAAATCTTTGACCCTGGTAATTTTCTTTTCGAAAGTTAAGTAGTTTTGCCTATTAGATATGAACGTAACTATAAATTTATTTGTTTTGTTTGAAAATATAACGTTTTTTACGGATGCATTATGAAAAGAGATTGTTTTTTTGTTTACATTCAATATTTGGATGTCGTTTGAATTATAGGCTATTACGAAATTTAGATGTCCATTTACATATTCTACTTTTGAAATATCTTTTAATAGGCTATTGAAACTAGGTATTTTAACGCTGAATACTTCAGTTTCTTGGAATTTGCTACATCCTATTATTGACGTTAATATGATAAAAAGTGTTATTGTATTCATTATTGAAATCTTCATAGAATAGATTTAGGGTATTACTATTTTATTCAAAGGTACGTTAGGTCCATCTTTACAGACTAGTATATATCCATTCTCAGATGATGGTATACTACATCCGTAGCATATCCCGATTCCACAGCCCATAAATGTTTCAAGAGATACTATAACTTTTTCAGGGTTTACATGTATTTTTGATAATGATTTAAGCATGGGTGTTGGACCACAGGCATATATCATATTACCGTCGTACTTTCTTTCGAGTAATTCTGTAATAAAACCCTTGCATCCTATTGATCCGTCTTCAGTTGATATGAATATTTCATCTACATACTCAAAGTATTTCTCAAAGTATTCTTCTTTGCTTCTTATTCCCCAGAAGAGTCTAACTTTTCTCTTTGAGGTTTTTAAGAGTTTGGCAAGTGATACCATGTTTGCTATTCCTACTCCTCCTGCTACAAGATTAACTTTTTCTTCGTTATGAATTCCAAAATCAAAAACGGAGTTTCCTAAAGGACCTATAATATTCACAGTTTGGGATGCTTTCATTTTAGTTAGCTCTTCTGTCCCTTTTCCTACAACTTTCACTAGTATTGAAAAAGAATTGTGTTCTTTGTCAAAGAGCGTAAATGGCCTTCTTAGTAAAGGTGTTCTTAATTTTATATTAACAAACTGTCCTGGTTGTATGTGTTTTGATATATACTTTGACTCAAGTTTTACCTCAAAGTATCCTCCAAGCTTTGATATATCGATTATCTTGGAATCTTCAATAAACAACCTCTCTGAATCTACTATCATACAAATCGACCTCTTCATTTTTCCAATAGTCAACATATCCTTTTATTAGTTTCCTAAGATCATCAAGAGAGTTTACGAATTTGGTTTCTCCTAGAAACCTATCGAAATATACTCTAATTTTCTTATTATATATATTTTCGTCAAAGTCAATTATGTATGTTTCGACATCGGCAGGATTTCCACCAAATACAAAAGATTCTCCTACGTGTGTTAGGCTTTTATATCTTTTCCCGTCAATTTCTGTTATAGTGGCATATACTCCTGATGGAGGATAGACCTGAACTTTGCTTCTTATATTTGCTGTTGGAAATCCTATTTCTTTTCCTAAACCTTTTCCTTTTATTACTTTGCTTTCAAGGAAAAATCTTCTTTGAAGTAGTTGATTTGCGGTTTCGATATCACCTGTTATTATCAATCTCCTTATGTTTGTGCTACTGACTTTAAGACCGTTATATGTTATTTCATCTGCTATGAAAGGCCTGTATCCAAACTTTGAAGCGTTCCTTATTAGAAAGTCAGTATCACCTCTGGCTTGGTAACCGAATCTAAAGTTGTATCCTACAAATATGTCAAGATGATTGACCTTTGATAGTATTATCTCAAGAAATTCTTCTGGTTCCATTTTTTGTAATGTGGGGGAAAATTTTATAAATATAGTTTTATCAATATTGTATTCTTTTTCGAAGACTTCAAGTTTGTAATGAGTTGGTGATATAAGTCTGGGTGATATTGATTTATTTCTTACCCAATCTGGATGGTTCTGAAATGTTAGTACGCAGATATTACATTCTTTTGAGTTACTTTTACATATTGATTTTTCCCTCATACTGTTTAGTATCTTCCTATGGCCTATATGTACTCCATCAAAAACTCCTATTGATAAAGCTACATTTCCCATTTTAGGTATTTTTCTTATGTCTTTTATAACTTCCATAGCTGTATTATAAATGGTTATTCAATATGTTTATACATATCCTAAATAAAACCCATATACTTTTTCCAAAATCCGAATTTTTTGTAACATTTTGATTGAGCCAATCAATAAGGTAATTTTTCCGGAGAAGTTTTTTGATAATGTGAAGATTTGTAGTGTTTTCATCTACTTTTGGGTATTCTAATGTTGTTTTCTTAGATAGGTTCAAGAATCAGATAGTGAATTTTTAATAGAATTGTTTGTAATTTTTGTTATCGTGTTTTGCTTATTTTTACTTCTTTCTCAAATGTAGGGGTTTTTTAATTGTATTTTGTTGAAAAAACTTTTTTGGACAAAGATAATTCAGTAGGAATGTATTTTTTAGAGAGGATTTTAGGTAAACTTAATATATCAAAGAAAAAACAAGATATTGTAAGAAATGTTATATTTGGTATAAGGTTAAGGTTGATAATGGGTTTTAGTTTGATTTTTTTTATATCAACATTTGTTTTGCTTACGATAACTTACTATTATCAGTATAACCTACTTCTTGCTGAGAAGGTTAGAAGCGTTAATAACTTAAGTAGAGTGGTAGGTAATGTTTTTGAGATTCTTCTTGAAAGGAGTCTTGATGATTCTAGACTTGAAATAGAAAATCAAAGGCGCTTTGTTGAATCGAGCATTGAGAATTTCATGAGCTTGAATGATGATGTTTTGGAAGTAATACTTACAGACAGAAGAGGTAGAAAAATTTTCTCAAGTGGACAAAAGGTGGTTCCCAAGAAGGTTTTGTCAATGTTGCCAAAATCTGAAGAGGATTTCATAACTAGTGTGAAAATAACTAATTTTACACGTGGTGCTACCAATATTTACGAGTCTAGAATAATAATCCTTCCGATTCAACAAAGTTCTGGTTTGTTGATAAGTTTGAATGAAGATTTTGATAGGATTCTTAAAAAATTGTATTCTCAAGGATCAAGCGAGGGTGAAAGGGATAGACTGTATGAATTGCTTTTAAACAAATACAAAGATGTTTTAGATGAGAAAAAATTATCTCTCTCTAGAGATATTGATTACCTTTTTTTAATTCTATATAGGTACCTATATGGTAAGGGTAATTTAGTTGTTCCAAAGAACGATCAGTATCTTTTATCTGATAAGTGGTTGATTAATGAGAAAAAGAATATAGAAAAGGGAATAAAAGAAGGTAATTTGACACTAGTTAAGAAATCTTATGACAGTATATTTGAAAACTTGTCTAAGTTAAGGTATTATGGGGAGAAAAGTAGATTTATTGGATTTAATGTTGTGGCGTTTAATATTACCTCTGCTTCGGCAGAGATATCGAACAATCTGAAGTTTTTAGTTGTTATTTTTTTGGTAGTTTATCTGGTCAGTATTATTGTAATATTTTTTGTATCTAGAGTATATGTTGATAATATTAAGAAATTAGAGAAATGGGGTGTTGAGGTTAGTAATGGTAACTTATCTGCTAAAGTTGAGATAAAGTCTAATGATGAAATAGGTAGGCTTGCTGATGTTTTTAACTATATGCTAGATGAGATTATATCTAAATACCATCTTGAGAAGTTTGTATCTAAAAGTACTGTCAGTATGATAAAGGATAAAAAAGACAAAGCGATTTCTCTAGGTAAGGTTGGTAGAAAAAATTTGGCTTTTCTTTTTAGTGATATTAGAGGTTTTACTTCATTTTCTGAAAAGAATAGCCCAGAGTATGTAGTTGAAGTTCTAAATACATATTTAGATATCCAAGCAAAAATCGTTAAAAAGTACAAGGGTGATATTGATGATTTTGTAGGAGATCAAGTTATGGCACATTTTGGTGGAGATAAAAGGGCAGATACTGCCATAAAAGTAGCTATTGAGATAATAAAGTCTATAAGAGAACTAAATAGTGAGAGAAAACAAAAGGAGTTGCCTATATTTGAGGTTGGTATAGGAGTACATATTGGAGATGTAGTTGTAGGTAATGTTGGGTCGGAGTTTAGGATGGACTTTGCTTGTGTTGGTGATGTGGTAAATACTTGCTCAAGGTTGTGTTCTGTTGCTAATCCCATGGAAATAATAGCCTCAAAAGATATAGTTGAAGCATCAACTAAAAATTTTGAATATCAGAAAATACCACCTATAAATCTCAAGGGGAAAGAACAGCCATATGAAGTTTATAGAATAATTGCATAGAAATGTTTATACAGTACTGTTATAACACATCCTGTATATTATTGTTGATGACAATTTGTGAATTTAGATTTGTTTTGGTACCGAATTAGAAAATCTTGTCTTATTGCTTGACTATTGATGTAATAGTTCGAAAGTATTTACTTTTGTTCTTACTTTTGATATACCGTTCTCTTTATAGACTTCTATGATTGGGTAATTTGTGTTTTCCGCTATTTCTTGTTTGTGTGTAATTATGTATATAGTTAGGTTTTTTGCCTTTGCAAAGTTTTCAAGAAAACTGAGCAATCTTGTGTTAAATCCTTCGTCGAGTGTGTCAAATCCTTCGTCTATAAATATAAAGTTTGTTTTTAGGTTTTGTATTACGTCTTCAACTAATCCAAACGATAAAGCTATTGAGAACAAAAAGCTTTCACCACCACTTAAGCTATCAACATTTCTTTTGTTATATCTCGTATTTTCTAGATTAATGTATTCAAGGTTGAAGCTTAGTCCTTTATCGTCGTAATTAATTTTCAATTGTTTATCGGTTATACCTAAATAACTTAGATATTTATTAGCGTTTTCTGCTATGTATTCTAACTTTATTTTCATGATAAAATCGATCAAATTATTATTTCTTAAGATAGCTTCCAATTCATTTAGAATTTCTATTTCTTCCTTTAGTGGTCTGATATCTCTTATTATTTTGTCATATGTATTTTTTTGATTTAGAATGTTTTTGAATTTTTCTTCAACTTTTCCTTTTTCAGAACTTATATTTACGATATTATCCATATTTAATTTGATTTCATAGTCTATTTGTTTAATTTCTTTTTCTAGGTCTTCTAATTCCTTCTTTTTAGTATGAGTTTCATTGAGAAGTTTAGACATGTCGAATGTTATATCTTTCATGTCTTTACTAATGGTTTTTAGTTCAGTGTATTCATTTTGTATGGAATATATTAAACGTTTGAGGTCTTCTATAAGTTGTTTCTGTGAGAGTATTAGTTTTTTATAATCCTCTGTTTCTTTTAGAAGAGTTTTATCGAGATTTTGTAGTGTTATTGTAGAGGATAACTTACCTATAATCTTTGTTTTTATGGCGTTATCAACAGAAGCAATTGAGGTACTTAATTCTTCTTCTAGTTCATTGATCTTTGGTATGAACTCATCATATATCCTACTATAGGTGGTTTCTAGTTTTTGTAGATTTTTTTCATTTTCTGATTTCTTTTTTATTAGAAACTGCTTTTCATTTTTTTTCTGTTCCAACTCTCCTTTTATTTTAGTTATATCTTCATCTTTTGAAATGTCTTTGTTTTGAAGTTTGTTTTTAATTTGCTCTATTTCTTCCCTAATTTTGTTTATATAGTCTGTTTTGTTTGAAATATTTTCGCTTAAAGTTTTTATTATGTTTTCGTTAGTTTTCTTTTCTACTTCTAATTTATTGAGTTCATTGTTAATTTTTTCAAGATTTTCTAGTAATAACTTATATTGATTTTGTGATGATAATTCAGTTTCTGTGTGTATAGATGTATGATATATACCTCCGCATACGGGGCAGGTATCGTTCTCTTTTAGCGAAGACTTGATTTTTTCAACAATGTACTTTTTTTCGTTCTCTTTTAGTTTTTCTCTATGTGCTTGGAGCTCTAAGATTTTATTATGTATTTCTTTGTTTGTATCTTGTTTTTGTTGAATATTCTCTGTTAACCTCAGTATTTCGTTGTTTAGGCTTTCTAGATCGTTGAAATGTTTTTGTAGATTGAATAAATGGTTTATTTGTTCATCTATTTTCAAACTTTCAAGTCTATCTATTTCATTCTGATTACTTGATATTTCTTCTTTAAGTTTATCAATCTGATACTTTATATCCTTTTCGAGAGTTTCGAGAGTTTCCTTTGTAAGGTAGTCTGAACCTGGTAATTGGATGTTTGGGTAGATGTTCTTTAACATTTTAAATGAATCAGCTAGAGTTTTGTATTTCGAGTTAATATTGGTAATAGATATCTGAAGTCTCGTTAATATATCCTCTTCTTCTGTCATATTTCTTTGACTATTTTCAAGATCTTTTAGTATTCTATCTAGCTTTTCATGATTGAGAACAAATAAAGGGTCATCGGTTTGTAGGAAGATTTTTTCTATATCTCCTCCTAGTTTAGTTTTTAAGATTATTTCTTTTGCGTTGTTGATTTTTTCAGTTATGTTTTTGTAAATTTGAATTAGACTTTGTAGTTTTTCTATTTCTTGTTTTATTTTGTCTTTCTTATCCTCTTTAATTTTCCTTTGCTCTGAAAGTTTTTCATTTTCTTTTTGTTTTGAGTTTATTTTGTCTTCGTATTTTTTCAAAACTTCTGTCTTTAAGTTGATAATATCTAGCTCACTTGTATTCTCTAAGCTAATGGATTGTATTTTTATTTTTATTTGATTCCAAGCATCAGGTATTTCTTGGAGTAGTGTTTTTATATTAGATTCCACGTTTTTCACTGCATTGATCATATTACTCTCTAGTTTATCGAGTTCTTTTGTTTTATTTTCTAGAATATTTTTTGTAACATTTGAAATTTCCCTGTATATTTTAACTTCTTGAAATATGTTTTCGAGAATTTTTCTTCTGTCTTCATAGCTGTCGCTTTTTAGAAACATTGCGAAGTTGCCTTGAGGTAGAATTACCGACCTGGTGAAAACATCGTAGTCACACTTTATTATATTCTTGATTATGTAATCATCCTTTTTTTTCTTGCTATCTTTAACTATTCCCTCATTAAGGATTTTTTCTCCTTCTAAGGATAATTCTTTTTTGGTGATGTTTAACTCCACATCATACTCAACTGATGAATTTTGGATGGCTATACTTCTAACTATTTTATACTCTTTTATTATTCTGGGGTTTGAATCGGATTTATGATCTTCTTCCTCGAGTACTAGTTCTGAATAGGTTTTGGTATTACTATCTTGATTTTGAGAGTATTCAGAGACTACAGACTTAAGATCGGATGTATCATATCTTGGTACTTTTTGGTATAAACTAAATGTTATAGCATCTAGTATGGTGCTTTTACCGGAGCCAGTATCTCCTGTTATTATTACTATTGGCGAATCATTAAATCTTGAGAAATCTATGAAAGTATTAATATGTGACCCGAAGTTTTCTAACCTTATGCTTTTTATTCTCATTTATTAAGTATAAAGTAGTTTTTGTAAAGTTGTAAATATAATTTCTAGGTTGATTTTTTGGTGAATTATTTTATGTTTTGTAAATAAATTACGATAAATTTATATATGGGAATGTTTACATCTCTTAATATAGCAGGTAGTGGGCTTACTACTCAAAGATTTAGGATTGATGTTATTGCAAACAATATAGCAAATGTTGAAACTACAAGGACTACCGAAGGTGGTCCATACCAGAGACAAAGGGTTGTTCTTATGCCGAGAGATGATAGTCTTAAATTTAAAAGTCATCTACTTCCAGAAGCGTTACAGCCTGGGCAGGGGGCAGGAGTTAAAGTTGTTAAAGTCGAAAAAGATGATTCACCGCCAAGAATGGTTTATGATCCATCGCATCCTGATGCAATTAAGCACGGTAAGTACAAAGGATATGTCCTTTACCCAAACGTAAATATAGTACAAGAGATGGTTGATTTGATATCTGCTTCGAGATCTTACGAAGCAAATGTAACAGTTATAAATTCGACAAGACAGATGTTTGAAAAATCGCTCCAGATAGGTAAGTAGCTACCTAATTTTTACAGTTGTGTTATTAAGCGTTTTAGTTAATACTGTTTTTTAAGTAAACTATGTTGGGTGAAGTATTATTTTTTTAACTTTTTGATAAACAGTTTTTAACTCGAGTTGAAAGGTTTTTAATTGAGAGATGATATCAAGTTGTATAGCTAATCATCATTATTGTCTTATACAAGGGAATTAGGTGATAATTCTATTTCTGTGATTTATTACGCATTTCGTATTGTCTTTTTTTATTTCTATAGTCAATATAGAAAACGAAGGCTAATATTAGAAGGAGTATGATCAGAAATATAATTACCGCTACTATTACTCTTGCCATAGTCATCCTCAATAGTTATTGGTATAAAAGGTAATTGTTTTTTGAATCCAACAAATTCCCAGATGTTTCTAATCAATTCCTCAAGTGAACCAACGATAATTCTACTTTTTCCATCAATTATTACTTTTGAGTAAGGTATTTTGTTAGAAAATTTCTTGAATACATCTTCGTAATAATCATATCCATATCTTGGTATTCCATTTATGAATACTATTTCAATATCATTAAACCATGCATTTATTATGTCTGCAAATAAATTGCTTGTTTTCCTTCTAAAGATTGTCATATCTGCTAGATATCCTTTCTTGATATATCCAACATTTTGATCTATTCTAAACGCTTTTGCTGGATTTTTAGTTATCATATACAAGATTGTTTTATCATCTAGGTCTTCATTATATTTGTTTTTGTAAGCATATTTTAGGAATTTCATTTCTTCAAGGATGTTTATTCCGCCGGACATTGGTGAGTCGGTACCTAAAGATGTATTTATCTCTCTATTTAACCACTCTTTCAATCTTGCTATAAGTTTAAACATAAAATAATTTGATATTGGACAGGTTACAAGGTGTGCACCTGCTTCTGCAATTCTATCAAGGTCATAATCTGATAAAGCTAATCCATGAACCATAACTGTATGTTCTGTAAGTGCTCTATACTCAACTAAGTAATCAATTCCTTTCGTAGATTCTTCGTCAAATCCTTCTTCTATATGTGTAACGAATGGCCAATTTCGTTCTACTGCTCTTTTGTGTTCTATTTCTATTCCATCACCCCACTTGAGATCGTATGATGAAACTTCATGAGCAAGACAGTATTCCTTTATAACTTTTACCGGGAGTTTATCTATGAAATTATCATTAACTTTGTGTGGTATATGATCCATTACTGTTGTTACGCCTGACAGTAGATTTTTGTAAGCACCTATAAGATAGAGGTAAAAGTTAGGTATTTTGCTTCTTTCTTTATACACGTCGGATGACTTTAGTATGTCATCCCATGGTTTCCAAGATATATGTGGCCCTTCACCAACTCTAGGCCAGTATGATCCTAGAAGATGATCATGAGCGTTTATTATACCAGGTATTGCTATTGTATCTTTGGTTAGTATTATGTTTATGTCTGCTCTTAATGTATAATCACTTATTTCTATAATCCTTCCATTTGTTATATCTATGTATATACCTTTATCTTCTAATATTTCTTCTGGGGTTATTATCATTCCAGGTTTAAGAAATACAATCATACTAGCATATTTATCGGAAGTTAAATATCCTAACAATAGACTTTATTTAAATTATTATGATATAGGTATTTCCAAAGAGCTAAAAGTTAGGTTATACACTTAACAGAACTGTAACTTCTTAGAGTATTTGATAATACTTGTAGTAATTTGGTGTTCTAATAATTTGATGTAGTAAAATGTTGAAAAGAGTAGAAATGAGTTTTATCATTTTTGGTATGATTAGTTCAGATACTTCTGTAAATATACTGAAATTCTTCATGTCTTCTGGTAGTGAAGTAATTCTTATAATAGATGATTTGAAGGTAAGAGCCCAAATAACTAGGATTGATGATTTTTACTTATATATAAAGTCTTCGATTCCACTTGAAATTCCAAAGTTACCTTACGGTATGAGTTGTATAGTACCTTATGGTAAAGATGTTTTTTTCTTTAACTCTGAGATAGTTCGTATTGAAAACAGCGAATTTTTTTGTGTTATACCATCTAGTGTAATAAAAAAACATCATAGAGAGTATGAAAGGTACAATGTTGAAGGAATATTATTTGCTAGTTTGAATATAGTTAAAGAAATGGATGATAAAGAGTTTATCAACAGATTCCCGTTGTCCATGAGAAATTTATTTGACAAAGGGTTACAAAACACAACCTATGAAGAGGTTTTGGAAAAAGCTATTGATATTTTGAGTAAAGATTTCGGGGAAGTTATGTATATTGATGAGTTTTCACAACTTGAATGGCTAAAGTATCCTAGATACAATAAGGTAGGATTGCTTGTAAGTAATATAAATTCAAGATCATTTTTAGAACCTTTCAGAATGTATGGTTTTGCTAGTTATGGATACTTTATAGAACCTTCTAAAAGAAATTTGTTTGATGCTGAGGTTAAGACATTTGTAAATTACCATGTCACCAAAGGCTTTAATTCTTATATTTATCTACCTATGTTTTTAGTTGATAATTTGTTAGGTTATCTCATGATATGTAGTAATGAAATAATTAATGTTAGTAATTACAATCATCTATCTAAACTTATGAGAATTTTGGGAATGGTTGATCTTGTTGAGCAATTTTTCTGCTATAATAGATTTTTTGTTCTCAATGAGCATAGAGATTATCCTATACCAATAATTGACATAAGTTTTGGTGGAATGAAAATAAAAATTGATAAACATATTGCTTACTTTGTTAATGTGAATGATACTGTAAAGGTCTATTTCAGGATAGGAGCAAGGTTTTTTGAAATCATAGGTGAGATTATTAGAATAGGTTATGAAAATAATGATTTTGTCTCTGCTATAAAGTTTGTTAATATGAACAAGGAAGATTTTGGATACATAAGAAAGTGGTTTAGTAGTTTCAAAAGGTGGTAAAATGGATAGTAAGTTTATTAAGTGGCTACTTTTAGTTATGGTTATACTGATTTGGGCAAATGCTGTTAGGGTCTCTATACCTGTTATAATGGATTACCTTGGTATTTCTTATAGTGTTGATATTTCTACTAGTGAATATGTTATCTCAGGTGATTATTCAAAGTCAGAAGATGTTGTGGATGTTGGTACTTACTTTATTAGAAATCCTTTCTCAAGGCCTTTTGATAGTGAAAGAGTATCTTCTACAAAGTTAGTTTCTAAGGTCCAAGATTTTGGGTATACTAATAAAAAGTCAGTTTTTTCCTTTTTCAATCTTAGAGGAACATTTTTTGTTAACGACCAGAGAGTTGCTATTCTTGAGGGGAGATCTGATTTGGGGATAGTTGGTACTTTTTATGCTAAAGTTGGTGATATTATAATGAACGAAAAAGTTGTTGATATAGGTGAAAACTATGTTATAATATTTAAGGACGGAGAGAAAGTAGTACTTTACGAGGTAAGGTGATATGGATAAAGCTGATTCTTTTGAAGTTAGGTTTAATGAAGGAGATATAATATTTTGCGAGTTTGAACCTGGTGAGGAGATGTATGTTATAAAAGAAGGTAAAGTTAGGATTACAAAGATACAGAATAATAAAGAAAAAACAATAGATGTAATAGGTCCGGGTGAAATTTTTGGTGAAATGGCGTTGATTGATAACGATAAAAGAACTGCTACTGTCATAGCTGAAACTGATGTTGTATTAGTAAAAGTGGATAGAGATAACTTTGAGATTTTAGCTAAAAATAATCCTCCTTGGGCTTTAAAGTTGCTTAAAAACTTCTCTAGAAGAATTTATGATGCTAAGAGAAAACTCAGAATACTCAGTATAAAAGAACCTGATACAAGAGTACTTGAGACGTTGATAATGCTATCTGAAGGAGTAGCAAAGGATGATAGTAAATCGTTTGTGATAAGTAGTACTATTGAAGATATTGCACACTGGACAGGTATATCTGTTAAAGAAGCAGAGGAAATACTAGGGAGATATGTAAAAATGGGTAAAATATCTGTTGATAAGGAAGGAATAAAGATACACAACATAAATGATCTTAAAAGACTTTCGCAGAATAAACAAAAGCTTTAATTTATGGAATTAAAGTATCTTTCTGATCTTGAGTTTGATAAAATTCTTGATATTATTTCTTCAAATTGTTTAACTAAAGAGGGAAGAGAAAAAGTTTTATCGATCAGGCCAGTTACTTATACTAAAAATTATTCAGAAGCAGTTAGTATTATATCATACCGTCACTCTTTAATATCTAAGATGAAGAAGGTATACAATAGGATCACAATACCTTATATTGACTATAGCATTGTTAATATTTGGAAAACATACTCTAAAGGTGGTAGTGTTCTTAACCCTAAAGATATATACAGTGTTTATGAGTTTATGCTATCTTTCAGGGATCTATTGATTTTTATTACAAGTTTGGATGATGAATTTTTGGTTTTGAAAGAAGTAGTTAAAATTGATACAGATTATTTTTATGATAAGTTTGAGGATATAAGAAACAGTGTTTTTCGGTGTATAGACAAAGATGGTGGTATATTAAGGACTGCTTCTGAAAAACTTGATAGAATAATAACAGAAAAAGAAAGAATAGAGCTGACTGTTATGAAGATACTAAATGATTTTATAAATCAGCCTGAAAATGAAGAGTTTTTACAAGACAAATTCGTGACTATAAGAAACAATAGATTTGTGATACCTCTTAAGATGGAATATGTTAATGCGATCGATGGTTTTGTTCAAGATATATCTTCAACAGGTCATACAGCATTTGTGGAGCCTAAATTTGTTCAATCTTATTCAATAAGGTATCTTGAGTTAGTTGATGAAGAGAAGAAAGAAGTTGAAAGGATACTTAGAGATTTAACATCTAAGATTGGTAGCTTGGCATGGATGGTAGATGATATAATAGATCTCATTTCAGAATTTGATGCTCTTAGAGCTCTTGGGGAATATTCTGTTTTGATGAACTGTGAGAAACCTACTATTTCTTCAAAACCAAAGATAAAACTTATAAAGGCAAGACATCCTCTTCTTAAAAATGCTGTTCCTATAGATGTTGAAATAGGTGATGGAGATAGTGAGTTTGGAGGACTTATAATATCTGGGCCTAACACTTCTGGTAAAACAGTTTCGATAAAAACTGTTGGACTTTTGACTGCTATGGCTCTTTCTGGTCTTCTTATACCCGCTGAATCTACATCCGTTATAGGTTACTTTAGTAAGATACTTGTTGATATAGGTGATCCCCAGAGTATTGAAAGAAACCTTTCGACTTTTTCTGCTCATATAATAAGGCTTAACGAGATAATAAAAGTTTCGGATTTTAACTCGTTAGTTATCATTGACGAGATAGGTACGGGTACAGATCCTAGAGAGGGTGAAGCTTTGGCAGTGGCTATATTAAAACGATTAGCTTTTAAAAAAGCTAAAATTGTTGTTGCTACTCACTACTCACTTGTTAAAAAGTTACCACTTTCACTTGAGTATTTCAAAAATAGCTATATGGAGTTCGATGAACAATCTCTTAGACCATTGTATAGGTTGGTTATGGGAATGCCAGGAAGTAGTAATGCTATACTTATAGCGCATAAGTTAGGTCTTGATAATGATATAATCCAGGATGCTCTTAAGGTTATGGTTGAAGGAGTTGACATATATGACAAATTTGTAATCGAAGTACAAAAAGAAAGAAGAGAAGTCCAGAAGCTAAAGGATGAGCTTAATGAGAAAATACAAGAGATTGAAAGAATTAAAAAAGATTATAGAATGAAGCTTTCGGAGTTGGAGGATAAACTAGGTAAAATACGAAGAAAAGAGATAGATGTACTTATTGCTGATATACACGAACTTAAAATGAAAGTTTCAAAAATTCGCGAAAGACTTATAGGTGAAAAAGTTACTCAAAAGGAACTTGAAGAGATTAACAAGGAAATTTCTGAAATATCCTATAAGATGTTTGATGAAATTTTTGAGTTTAATGGTGGTAATAGAGTTAAAAATCCGAAATTGGGAGATAAAGTTTTTTCTAACAGGTTCAAACAGGTTGGGGTTATATCAAGGATGTATAGCGATGGTAAAGTAGAAATACTAGCAGGGAAACTAAAGTTAATTACGACTATTGAAGATTTGTTTGAAGTACAGTGAAAGACATTCTTCTTCGTTGAGTACAAATTTTTCTCAAGGTATGGATTAGGAAAGTGATAAGTTAGTTTGATAGAAATTTCATTATTGAGTTTGGAGATATATTTAGGATTCCTTGTGTGTTTTTGAAGCTCGAAATTATTAATTTCGCGGTATTTTCAATTTGTTCACTTGAAATATTGTCAATAAATGTTGATATATTCTGAAATTTTACCATAACTGCGTTCACATTTTTTCTGCTTTTTTCGATCGTATCAGATAGATTATTAAGTTCTCTATCAAGTGCTTTATAAATTGTTTCTATATCTCCTGAGAATATCTCTTTTTTTATGTCTTCGAGTAAAAATATGTCTTCGAATTTACTGTTTTTATAAATATTTTCAAGCTCATTTTTGAGTTCTTCAGTATAAGAGGAGTAGTTTTTTAGGATTCTGGAAACGTTAGATAAGGCCTCTACTTTTGCTTGGGCTATTGATATGTCTCTTTGGATAGTCCTCATTTCTTCCTTGAGAGAACTTGGGATGCCTTGATCTTTTAGTTTTATAAGTATTTCATCAGCGTATTTGTAGTCTAAACTCCTTGGGTTTTTTTCGTTATTTTCCTTTGAATGGCTTATGTTTTGTATATCTCCTATTCTCACTATCTTCATAGCTATCCCCTAGACAGTATATCACATAGCTTTACATCCTTTCAACAATAACCTCAATTGGAATTTTCGGAAAAAGTATTAGTATCCTTAAGCTCATTAACTCTCCAATTACATAATGTTGTTAGTAGTTGATGTGTTGTCAGGATTATTTATATTGGTTCATTTGGAGAATAGTTTTTGTGTGCTTTTTTGTTTATAATCTTGTTCCAGTTTTTTATAGATGATTCTGTGAATATTCCTGGCCTTAGAGCTTCTAATTTATCTTCTGTTATTAATGTATCTTTGCTGATAGAGGTCGATGAGACTAGACTTCTAACAGACATTTTTCTGACAAACTCCGAGGGTAAGTTCCTTTTTGGGATTGATAGTGAAATTTCTACCTCTCTTATCATTTCAACCATTACTTTGAACTTTTCTGGAGATATAGAAACAGCGTTATCGTAGGCGTTATCATTCTCATCTAGGGTTAAATGTTTTTCTACTACTCTAGCACCAAGAGTTACCATTGCAATAGGTAGTGATGTAGTTTTGGTGTGGTCTGAAAATCCAACTAGGGATGGTCTTTTCTTATCTTCAAATTTATTTTTGAACTCTATGAATTCTTTAATTGATATGTCTTCAGGTGTTGACGGATACCTTGATACACAAAACATAACAACTAGAGGATTGTTTTTGAGTAACTTTACATATTTGTCAACTTCATCAATGTTACTAAAACCTGTTGATATAATACAAGGTTTTTTAGTTTTCGAGATTCTTTTGAGGAGTGGTACATATGTTATATCAGAGCTTGCTACTTTAAATACTTCAACTTCTATGCTAGTTAGGAATTCAAAGCTCTGTAGATCTAAAGGGGTAGCAAAAGGTAAAATGCCTAAACTTTTTGAGTAGTCAAAAACTTCTTTGTACTTATGGAAAGGTATATACGCTTTTTTAAATATTTCGATGGGTAGTTTTTGATATATATCTTTAGGTAGGTACTTTTCGGGTATGTAGAAAAGTTCTTCGGAAAATATTTGAAATTTTACAGCGTCAGCGTTAGATAATTTTGCTTTTTCAACTAGTTTAAATAGTCTATCAATGATTCCATTGTGGTTTATTCCGATTTCTGCTACTATCATTACTTTTTTGAATTTGAAGATATCTTTTAAATCTACCATGTCTGAATTTTTAATAACTAATTTGAGTTGTATCAAATAGATGTTTGGGAGATTTATTTTAGATTTTTAGTTGTTTGACAAGATATTTTATGGAGTATTTTAATCGTTATTAAATTGAAAAGACAGAATTGTTTTGATTAGTATTAAAGTCTGGTGGTGGGTATGAGAAAGTTGATTGTTGATATATTGTTGGGAGTGGTATTCTTTATTTTAGTTGCTTTTACATATTTGCAAAATTATAAGTACAACGATAACTCAATGGATTGGCTTAACAATGATTATTCTCTTGGGCTTCTTAGATCTGTTACTACTAACACTGTTTTGATGACAGAGGGTGGAGATAATCAAGTTTTTGGTCTTGCATATTTTCAGATGGTAGAATTTAAAAGGCCTGATGTTGTTTGTTACGATCAGAAAGGTAATGTTTTTAAGAGAATATATGGTGATTTAAGGTATCTTCCATTTCAGAACCTTCAGCTTAGAATGGATATAGTTGATTATAACATAGTTAACGGATATGAGCCTTTCTATAGGAGTGAGTTGAAAACCAAAGGTGAACCTGAGTTTGAAGCATACAAATTTAAGAACGAAATAGGTAAAAAAAATGTTTATATGACTTGGACCGGTAAAGAGCTTTGGAAGTACGGAGACTACTACTATAAACAATACGGAATGATGTATAAAGTTAGTGATTCAAAATACTTTATCGTTGATAAATTAAAGGAATACAAATCGCTTCCTATTGATTATGTTAAGAGCATATACAAATCTATTTTAATTCCGAATATCAATGCTCAAAAGGTTTTTGAATTGGCTAGAGTTTTGGAATATGAAGGGTATGTAAAGTTTGATACTAATAGAATTGTACCTAAGAAGGAGTTTGTTTACAGAGGTGGTAAGGATGGTAAATTATTATACAATGAAATTGTTAAGAGAGTTATATATGAGAAATCTTTAGAGGGGCTAATTATTGATTTGAATAGTTTAAACCAAATAGTGCAAGAAGTTAACCAGAGAGCAAACAGAGTTTTTGATATAGTGTTTAATCAGGTTTTAGCCGATCTCTCAAAAGAGGGGTATATATCCGTTAGGGGTGGTAGGGTTTATTTTGTCAAGGATTATGAGCATCCTAATGGTTTGGATACAACAGATTACTACAATTACTACAAACAAAGATGGACTCAGACACCAGTATCTGTTTGGTGGGATTATCTTACTAAGGAAATAGCATCTTCTTTTAACTATTCTCTTGCTAAGTATTATTTTGATAAGGTTTCAGAATACCGAAGTGTACTTAGTATTGTTGAACCTGGAATTAAGAGTGAGTTAATTGGCTTGATAGAGCAGTACAAATCAGATATACCTAACTATATCGAAGAAGCAGTTAAATATGGTGCAGATATGGCTCCAATGTTGTTTAATAGTGCTATGTTGTACTATCAGTTGTCTAAGTATTACGCTGATGAGAACAATCTTGAAAAAGCAAAAGAATATTTCCTTAGATCGATATCTCTCATAAGAGAAGCTATTTCTGTTGACATGTTTGCTTCTTACGCGTTTATTAGATTTGGAGTTTTAGCTTTTGAGTATGTTAATACCTATGCTACTCCAGAGGAAGAATCTAGGTACTTGGATGAAGTTAAGGTGTATTGCGATATGCTTATAAAGAATTTGTCTTATAAAAAGCAGTTTGATGGAGATCCGAAAAGATCACCAGAGTATAATGATTTGAATACTCTTAAGAATATAGCAGATAGATTCAAATCAACTCCTATTTCAAATATAAGGATGTATGAGAGTATGGTATCTACTTTAGCTGATGATGGTCAAAAGGCACAAATATATTTACAACTGGCTAATTTATATTTGGCAAGATTTTCAGGTGTGGATTTACAAATGCTTAATAAGGCTAAAAATGCTATTGAGAACTATATAAAATTGAGTAAGAATAAGGATAGTGTGTTTTACATGAATGTTATAAATTTCTACATCTCAATTAGAGATTTCAGCAGTGCTTACAAGTATGGACTTGAAGGTGTTGCTAGAGTTAAGGATAATAAATACCTTTACTTTGCTGTTGGGTTTTCTGCTGATAATTTAGGTAAGAGAGAGGAAGCATTAAAATATTATTCTCTGTTTGTTGATAATTGGTCGGGTCCCAGTACCCAAGAGTATAGTTATGCTTTACAGAGAATAAATATGCTTAAAAAGTAGGAGGTGGTTTTATGAGTAATTCTCTTAAAGCTTATTTTGTATTTTTGAGTGTCTTTTTGTTGTTAGTTGTAGTATTAGGAATACTACAGGTTATACCTGCTACTTCGCTTGAACCTTCGTATAGATATAAACATAGGTATGAAAGTTTTGTTAGGCTTTTGAATGAGGAGGAGAGGAAGTTGTTTTTTGAAAAGAAGTATGAAGAGGCTTCTAGATTGATTGATGAAAGAATAAAAGCAGATATTAATTTCAGTAATTCTATAATGAGGATAAAGGAGTATGAAGTCATAGAAACGTTTCCAACACCTATGATGTTAGAATATTTTGGATACTATGTCTATAATGAAGTCCTGAAGTACAATCCAGATTATAGGTTTTCGGAATGATTTTGTTGTATATAGTGCTAATTTTGTTGTTTTAGTATGCAGTTGGAGGTAGATATGGATAAAGGATCAAAGAAGAAACAACCAAACTTAAAGAGAATTTTTGCTACTGCTGTAATACTTTTTATAGTTTTTATATTTTCTCTATCAATTTTTTTATCTTACAGTGATAGAAGTACTCCTACTCAAGAATTTGAGTCTATAGCAGAGGTTAATGGCAAACCTGTTGAATTTTATGGTAATTCTCCTGTTGTAAGAGAGTACGAGAGATTGAGAGAAATATACAAAACCAGAACTAAGGAAGAAGTTTTGACAAAAGCAGTACAGAATGTTATAGTAGGAATGCTTACAGAAGAATTTGCTAAAAATAACGGTTTTGATATAACTGATGAGTTTATAGATAAAGTGACAGCAGAAAATATATATGCTATAACAAGAAAAAGTGATGTATCATCACATGATATTAAACTTGCGAGGTTGAATGTTGAGTCTATACTTAAGTCTTCTTACCTACCTACAAAAATAAATACCTTCGTAAGTAGGATTCCAAAGCGATCTCAGGTTAGCTTCTATATTTTTAAGTCTCTCGATGATAGAAAGATATCTCTTCAGTTAGTTGAATTTGATGAAGTTGAGTATATAAGGCGTAATGAAATCGAGTTAAACATAAAGGAAATTGAGAAATATTATCTTTCAAACTACAAAGACATAGTGGTAGATGCTAAGATATCAATCGATGTTGAAAAATTTATTTTCAGTGATAGAGCTTCCGCTTTTTCCTTTGTTTCTAACATAGGTAGTAGTTATGAAGAAAAAGTATTGGTAAAACTAGATCCTGAGAAGAATAAAAATATAATAACTGGTTTGCCGGATGATATAAATTCCCTTTCAAAGCCTTTCTTTGAGAATAGAAAATATGTTGTTTACAAGGTTGCAAGAATTGCTTCATTTGATACTTTGACACAAAAACTCAAAGATTATGTTTCTTTAAAGTATACACTATCTAATTATCCTTACTTACAGGGTAAGTATTCAGATAGGATTAGGAATGAGGTTAATAAGATTAAAGATTTTTTGATAAGGAACGAAATAACAAAGGTAAGTACAGTAAAAGGTGTAAAATTATATACTACTGGGAAATTTAGTATAGTTAAAGCTTTAACTGAGTATATTCCGGATACAAAGGGAGAAGCCCTTTCGTTACCTAGAGAATTTTATGATCTGGAATTAATTTCTTCTTTATTTAAGAAGTCTCAAAGTGATATTGGGGTTGCAGATGTAGGTCAGAGTACGAAGGTTATCTATAAGGTACTAACAAAAGAAGTTATACCTTCAAAGATTTCTGAAGTTGCTGATAAGATATATTCAGCGTATCAATTCCTCTATCAAGAATCTATATTTGCCGATTGGACTAAATCAATAGAAAAAAGTGGTGATGTTAAAATAAAGGATATATCAAAATTTGCGAGAGAACTCTAGTCTATATCTGATGCTGATAACCATTTTATCTTGATTTTTAAATCATTGGGTAGAAACTTTGTTACACCTTTGCGTTTTTCGATTTTGCCTAACTCAACATAGATTGTTTCAGAGTGTTTAATGTTAGGAGGTATGTGTATTTTTACTTCTTGTATAGTTGTTACATATCCTGTTCCATCGCACCTGTAACAATTTCTGTTTGTCCCATAGCATACGTCGCATACAGATCTGGCAGGTAGTTTTATTGCTAGAAGTGCTCCTTCTTTTATTTCTTTGTCTGTGAGGTATATTACAAGGTCTTCTCCTAGCTCTTCTAGAAATTCTTTTCTCTTGAATTTTTTTGATAAATCAAAACCTGCTTTTGATATGTTGAGTAGAGATAACTTATATTCTATCCTGGATGGATCTATGATGTTTGTAGTGTTTTTGAATTTTTTAAGGGGTGTTATTCTTTTTAAGTACTCTTTATCATAGTTTGATCTTAGTTTATCGTCTGATAAGATTTTATAAGCTTCTAGTATTATTTTGAAGTCTTTTGTATCTTTTCCGTTGTTTAAGTCAGGATGATATTTTTTTGCAAGTTTTCTGAAACTTGCTTTTATTTCCTCAATTGATGCGCCAAAATCAACATCGAGTATCTCGTAGTAGTTCTTGAAATTCTCACTCATGTTTTAATTTTACTTAAATATGTTTCTGCTAATCAAGTGAATAATTGAAACTAGATAATGTTTAATATAATACTTAATTCTCGAGAGGGATTGATATGGATAGAACCATAGTGGTTTGGGTTGAGAATAGCGTTGGTGTTTTAGCAAGGGTTTCTGGGTTGTTTAGTGCTAGGGGGTTTAATATAAAGAGTTTATCTGTTGGTGAGACAGAAGATCCTGAAGTATCAGTTATGACAATAGTTGTTGATGAAGATGAAAGAACTGCTGAACAAGTTAGAAAGCAACTATCAAAACTAGTTGAGACAATAAAAGTAAAGGATATTACTGAATCACCAAGGGTTGAAAGGGAACTTGCTTTGCTCAGAATATCTATACCAAAGGAGAGAAGGAGTGAAGTCATAGAAATTGTTGAGGTTTTCAAGGCAAAGGTTGTTGATGTCTCTCACAACTCCCTCGTAGTGGAGATAACAGGATCCTCAGAAAAAGTTGAAGGTTTTATTGAATTAATGAAACCTTATGGTATATTAGAGATGGCGAGAACTGGTAAAGTTGCGTTAGAAAGAGGATTGTATCTTGAGAAAAAAGAGAAAAAATAGAATATGGTAAAATTAACAGTTAATATACAACGAAATGAGGATCTTTCATATCCTATATATATAGGTAGTGGTGTATTGGGAAAGATAAAGGATGAAGTGATCAAGTGTTCATCGTCATCTGTAGTTGTAATAACTGATAGCATAGTTTCAAGGTTATATTTATCTTTGATGATAAGCTATCTAAAAGTTTTGAATTTGCCTATACATGTTATAATTATACCTACTGGTGAGAAGTACAAGAATAGAAAGACTAAAGAATATATTGAAAATGAGATGCTTAGATTTAAAGTAGATAGAAAAGGTATAGTAGTAGCATTTGGTGGCGGGGTTGTTGGAGATATCGCAGGGTTTGTTTCTTCAACTTATTTGAGAGGTATAAACTTTATTCAGGTTCCTACTACGCTTTTAAGTATGGTTGATAGTTCTATTGGTGGGAAAGTTGGTGTTGATACCCCTTATGGTAAGAATACTGTGGGGGCTTTCCATCAACCCAAGTCTGTCATAATTGATACAATGTTTTTAGATACATTACCTGAAATTCAGTACAAAAATGGACTTGTCGAAGTTATAAAACATGCAATTATAAGGGATGAGGACTTTTTTAAGTTCCTTGAAGACAACCATGATAGTATAGTTAATAAGGATGATGAGATTGTTGCGAAGATGATTGAGATTAGTTGTAGGATAAAAAAGGAAGTTGTTGAAGCTGATGAGCGAGAAGTAACAGGTTTGAGACAGATACTTAATTTTGGTCATACTGTTGGTCATGCAATAGAGTTATTTTCTAATTACAGGATATTACACGGACTTGCAGTTGGGGTAGGTATAGTTGTAGAAAGCTTTATATCAACCAAAATAAACGTAATGAAGAAAAGTGATTATGATCGAATAGTAGATATCATGAAGTTGTATAAAATACCTACTACGTTAAGAGATTTAGGTGTAAAAAACGATAGTAGAGCTATATCTAATATGATAGAATTTATGAAAGGGGATAAAAAATCACTGAAATCACAAATCAATATGTCTCTTCCCAAATCCATTGGTAGGATGGTAGATACGTATGCTATAACAATTGAACCAAGAATAATAATTGATGCCTTAAAAGTAATCTAGTAACCTTTGAATGTTTCACTTGCTATTAGTTCATATAAAACAAGTAGCCAGCTCAGTGATAGACTTATTGTTCCAGTGTAGATAATTATGTTATATATGTCTTTTGTGAAAAAGTATGATAATGGTATTCCAAAGGATAGTATTACTATCCAAGATGATAAAGATGTAAAAAAAGTTCTCCTTTTACCCATTACATATACGTTTACAAAGTAGAATAGTACAAGCAGAATACTTACTATCATTCCGAATATCAAGACGGTAGGATTACTAAAAAATAGGTATAATATCGGAAAAATAATGATACCTAAAACCCCAAGTACAATATTCTTTATAAACATATCTATAACCTCTCAATGAATTATAATCTGATAAAATGTTTTTATTCAAAGTTTTGTCTAAACTTGACTTTCTCAAAGAGTATCTAGGTCTTATTGTATTTGATAGTGTTGTTTTTTGGGATAAAAAGTACTTTTTGTTGGTTTTAATGTTTTTGATACCAAGTACATGTTTGATTTTATAATTATCTTGTGGTTGATGAAGTGTATGCACAAGAGCTATAGAGTAGTGTTTAAGTTTTTCATATTATTAGGTTTTTTTGTCATTCCAACTGAGTATAAAGTTTTTTCTCAGCTAGTTAACACAGATGTCAGTAATTCTCTAGTACAATCTTCTACTAATTATCTTTCAATTGAAGACTTAGTCAAATTACTTGAAATTAAGCAATTTTATACTAATTTCACTGTACATTCAACGAATTTTTTAAAACCTGTCAATTTTGAGGAACAGAAATCTTTGAGAGTTTCTTTTGAATTTGATGATAGAAGAGATCTGAAAGAAAAACCCTTTTTTATGAGCTATGAAAGAAGGTATGAGATAATACTTTTGGTTTCTATACCAACTACTTATATGGTTGTTAAATATTTAATGGAGCAAGTTTCTTTTTACAATTACAAAGATATGAGTAGGAGTTTGAATACACAACAATGGGCTTATGTAATTGCTAGTTCTATAATAGTGCCTTTGATTATTGCTACTGAGGATTACATAAAGTATAAAAAATTTGTCGAGGATAAGCTTAAGTTTTAGTTTCAACATTGTATTTTTACTTTACTAGAAGTTTGGGTGATTTGTTTGACTGTAAATTTTGTGAGAATTGTTATTTAGGATTTGTAGCAAAGTTGGGATAGTTTCTTGACTTTTTGTTAAGTTTTCTATAAAAATAGAGTAAAATTTTAAAGGAGGTTTGCGATGGCTGTTAAAGTCGCTATAAATGGTTTTGGAAGAATAGGTAGATTAGCTTTCAAGGCCTTGGTGGAGCAAGGGCTCCTCGGTAGGGATATAGATGTTGTTGCAGTTGTTGATGTTGTAAATGAGGCAGATTACTTCATTTATCAGCTTAGATACGATTCCGTTCATGGCAAGTGGAATTATGATTTAAAAGCAGAAAAGAGTTCTCCATCAGCTGAATACAATGATGTTCTTGTAGTTAATGGTCATAAGATAAAATGTATTTTAGCTCCTAAGGAAGGTTTATCTAAGTTACCTTGGGGTGAAATGGGTGTTGAGTATGTTATAGAAGCTACTGGACTTTTCACAGAAGAGGAAAAGGCAAAGGGACACCTTGATGCAGGTGCAAAGAAAGTTATTATAACAGCTCCTGCAAAGGGTAACATAAAAACTTTTGTTATGGGTGTAAACCATGAAGAATATGATCCATCAAAACATCATATCGTTTCAAATGCATCTTGTACTACTAACTGTTTGGCACCAGTAGTTCATGTTTTGATAAAGGAAGGTATTGGTATTGAAACTGGTCTTATGAGTACAATACACGCGTATACTGCTACACAGAAGACAGTTGATGGCCCTTCAAAGAAAGACTGGAGAGGTGGTAGGGCTGCTGCTATAAATGTTATACCTTCAACTACTGGTGCTGCTAAAGCAGTAGGAGAAGTTATACCTGCAGTTAAAGGTAAATTGACAGGTATGGCATTTAGAGTACCGGTTGCTGATGTATCTGTTGTTGATCTAACCTTTAGAAGTGAAAAGGATACTTCTATCGAAGAAATTGATGCTCTATTGAAGAAAGCGTCGGAAACCTATTTAAAGGGTATTCTTGGATATACAGATGAGGAAGTTGTTTCATCAGATTTTATTCACGATAGCAGATCGTCAATATATGATTCTCTTGCAACACTTGATAACAACCTAAAAGGAGAAAAGAGGTTCTTCAAAATAATATCTTGGTATGATAACGAGTGGGGTTATTCAAATAGAGTTGTTGATCTACTCAAGTATATGATTTCAAAAGATAAAAAATAGTATTAATTCTTTAGGGAGGAGTTATGAATAAAAAGACAGTAAGAGATGTTGATTTAGCTGGTAAAAAAGTGTTCATTAGAGAAGACTTTAACGTACCCCTTGATTCTAACGGTAATATAACTGATTATACTAGAGTGGATGCTGCTATTCCAACAATAAAATATCTTCTTGAGAAAAAAGCCGCGATAGTTTTGGTATCTCATCTTGGTAGACCAAAGGGAAGAGATCCTAAAAGTAGTCTGTTACCAGTTCAGAAGGTACTTTCGGAGAGATTGGGTGTAAATGTAAAGTTTGTTCCTGATTGTGTGAATGATGAGGCAATAAATGAAATCAAGAATCTCAAGCCAGGAGAAGTTTTACTATTAGAGAATGTAAGGTTCTATAAAGAAGAAGAAGCAAACGACGAAAACTTTGCTAGAAAGTGGGCTGAAGTAGTTGATGCCTTTGTATGTGATGCATTTGGTAGTGTTCATAGAGCGCATGCTTCTGTTGAAGCACTACCCAGGATTATGAAACAAATGGGTAAGCCTGCGGTTGCTGGTTTCCTTGTTGAAAAAGAACTTGAGTACCTTGGCAAGTCATTAGATGATCCAAAAAGACCTTTTGTGGCAATTCTCGGTGGTTCTAAAGTATCTACCAAAATTGATGTTATAAATTCATTGCTGAATAAGGTTGATAAACTGCTAATAGGTGGTGGAATGATGTTTACATTTTACAAGGCCATGGGAATTGAAATAGGTAAATCACTTCTAGAACAGGATTATGTTTCGGTAGCTTTTGATATATTACAAAAAGCGAAAGAGAAGAATGTTACCATCGTATTACCAGAAGATGTAGTTGTTACAGATAGTATTGATAATCCAACCAAAGTAAAAACGGTGAGCAAAAATGAAATACCTATTGATATGATAGGTGTTGATATAGGTCCTCAAACTATAAAGATATTTAGTGATGAACTAAAGAATGCTAAGACTATATTTTGGAATGGTCCTCTGGGTGTTTTTGAAAAAGATGAATTTGCAAAGGGAACTGTTGAAGTTGCTAAACTCTTAGCAAGTCTCAAGGATGCGATAAAGGTCATAGGCGGTGGAGATTCTGCTGCTGCTGTTGCTAAAGCAGGAGTTGAAAGTAAAATGACACATATATCAACTGGTGGTGGTGCTTCTCTCGAGTTTGTTGAAGGTAAACCTCTTCCTGGTATAGTTGTTCTTGACGATAAGTAATTAAGTAAATTGGGGGGCTATGCCCTCCTTTAATTTTAGCTACTAGAGAAATTTATTTTTGTTATTTTTAGTTAGGGTATGCAATTTTTTTATTGCTTCTAAAGTTTGAGATAAGTTTATGAATATAGAGATATTTAGTCTAGGTATTAATCAAACTAACTGTTATGTCGTATGGGATAGTGGGGAAGGACTTGTTATCGATCCAGCTGATCATCCTGATTTGATAATCGAGTTTGTAAAAAAGAAATCTATTGATCTGAGATACGTTATAAATACTCATGGGCATTTTGATCATATAATGGGTAATAATTTGTTGGTTTCTTCTACATCTGCAAAACTTTTGGTGGGGAAATATGATGAAGAAATGATATCAAACCCTTTTCAGAATCTATCAGCATATTTTGCTAAGCCTTTCTACTCTTTGAAACCTGCTACTGTCTTACATGATGGAGATAGAATATCAATAGGTGAAATTGAATTCACAATCATACATACACCCGGTCATACTCCAGGGGGTATATGTATATATTCTCCTCATTGGAATGTAGTTTTTACTGGTGATACGCTTTTTAGATTTTCGTATGGTAGGACAGATTTGGTAGGAGGTAATGAAAGAGATATTCTATTATCTCTTGGTAGATTATTGTCTATTCTTAGAGATGATGATATTTGTTTTCCTGGGCATGGAGATAGTTTTAGATTTGGAGATGTTAGAGGATGGTTAGAAAGGTTGATTGGTTTGTGATATTTACTCTATCATATTTTTTATTTCTTTCAACGATAAGCCATTCATTGGAATTAGGTGATAAGATTGTGTACTATGCGAAAAGATTTTTAGGGACACCTTATGATATAGATCCTCTTGGTACCTATGTTAAGGAAAAGAAGATTGTTGTTGATGATAAGGTTGATTGTATGTATTTAACATTTAGAGTAGTTGAACTTGCTTTGGCTGATGGGGATGAAAGCAATGCGATACAAATTGCTCTTGATAAGAGATTTAAGACGAGAGGTGTATTACAAAACGGATATGTTTTGAATTATGAGGATAGATTTGAATATGGAGAGGATATGATATTAAGTGGTAAGTGGGGAAAAGTTATTAAAGTGCATTCTAGTATGCTTGAAAAAGTTTATTCAGGAAGGCTTGAAGATTATATATATTTTATACCTAAATCAAACTATTCCTCTATAAGGCGCTTTATCAGAAACGGTAGTATTGTATTTTTAGTTAAGCATCCAGAGACAAGTGTGAAAGGGGAAATTGTAGGGCACTTGGGGATAATTGAAAAAAGTTCTAATCAAATCTATATAATCCATGCAAGCGGAACAAAAAACAGAGGTGGTAGAGTAAAGAGGGAAATTTTTGAAGACTATCTTAGAAAAACAAAATATATAGGTTTTATATTAACACACTTAGATTAAGGGACTTGTTTCGATTAATTTGAAATGTAAAAAACTCTTTTAGATTACCAATTCTTTTTTATCGTTAAAAGATTACGATCTTATTTAAGCTTTATTTCTGTTAGTTATGTTGTAGTTATATAGAGGTTACAATATTGTATTATTATTTGAGTATTGATATAAAGTAATTGTATCCAAATTCTGCGGCGTCTTGATTAGGTTTGACTATTTTTGATTTTCCTTTTTCGGAGAAGAATCTTTCTATGCCTAGTAGTAAATGATTGAGATCGTATAATTGTGTTATAGCTATTAAGGCTCCAAGCATTACCATGTTGACAAATCTGGTATCTCCAAGATCAAATGCTATTGTGTTTGCATCTATGTGGTATATTTTTATATCTGTTCTTTTGGGAGGTATGTTGACTAACGATGAGTTGTAAAGTAGTATTCCGCTTTTTTCAACCCAAGACTCAAACTTTAAGACGGATGGTTGATTGAAACAAACTACAATGTTAGGCGAATGTGTTACAGGTGATGCTACTTCGTGATCGTCTATTATTACTGTGCAGTTTGATGTTCCACCTCTTTGCTCAGCACCGTAAGATGGAAAAAATGTAGGATATTTGCCTGCTGATATTGCTCCATATGACAGTATCATTCCAGCGGATAAAACTCCTTGTCCACCAAAACCTGATATTATTATTCTGTTTTCCATACTCAAAGAATATATGTCTTGTTTGTATTTTTTCAAACTTAAGTTTTTAGTTGGTTATATTCCTTTGAGAATTTAAATAAGATTGGTATTATGTTGATTAGGTTGACAAAATTATATCCATAATTTTCTAAATGTTTAGCTTGATTTTAGGCTTTTTTAAAGATCAGTCTCTATTTTGTTGATGTGGGGTTATCTTGATACTTATTATAAAGATTGTTTATATAAAGCAGGTTTCTTAAAGGTTGCTTTGGAGGTAGAAGTATGGATAATAGGTTTGATGTAAGTATAATATTAGTTAATTACAATACTAGAGATATTACAATTGAATGTATTTCATCAGTGATTGAGCATACAAGTGGTATTAGTTATGAAATAATAGTTGTTGATAACAATTCTATTGACGGTAGTGCTGATGAAATTGAGAAAAGGTTTGATAATGTAAAAGTTGTAAAGAGTCAAAAAAACTTGGGGTTTGCAGGAGGGTGTAATTTAGGAGTAAAGTATGCAAAAGGTAAGTATTTGCTTTTTCTAAATACTGATACAATACTATTGGAGAATTCTATAAAAGTTATGTTCGATTTTATGGAGAGTAATGATGATTATGGAGTTATAGGTGTATTACTTATTGATAAAGAGAATCATGTTGTTCAGTCTTGGGGAGATTTTTTGCCGTTCAAATTAGGTATAAAGGATTATATCTTAAAACCATTTTTACCTAAGAGTTTAAAGAATAATTTTTCAAGTAACAAAAAGTATGATGATTTTGTATCGTCGTTTTTTGGCAGTGAAGATGTTAAGGAGGTTGATTATGTAATTGGGGCTGATTTGTTTATTGGTAGGAGTCTATTCGAAAATATTGGTGGCTTTGATGAACAGTTTTTTATGTACTTTGAAGAAGCAGATCTACAGATCAGAGTTAAAAGACTTGGACTAAAGATTGGAATAATAAAATTTACAAAGATTATACACTTGGAGAGTAAAAGTTTTAAGGTGTCAAATCTCAAGAGATCTATGAAAGTAGTATCATTTCTGAGGTACTTGAGAAAGAATTTTTTATTTTACTATTTACTGTTTAAGCCTTTTTATTTGGTTTATGCATTGATTAAAACATTTGTTGATTTGGTTATTAAAGAGTATACATTTAAAGAAAACTTATTCTTCATGAAAAGTTTAGTTCTTGAAAAGTATTATATTTGATGTGTTGAAATTTCAGTTGAAAGGATTTCTTATATACATCTATAATTTTGTTTGGAATTTAGCGTATTTTTTATGGAGAGTGTAGGTAAATATTTAAAAGATTTAAGGCTTACTAGGAGCATATCAATAGAAGAAGTAGTAAGAAATACTAATATACCTAGAAAGTATATAGAGGGTATTGAGAAAGATAACTTTTCAGATTTCCCTGGAGAAGTTTATATAAAGGGTTACATAAAGTCTTACGCTTCTTTTCTAGGTGGTGATCCTGAGTATGCTCTTAGGCTTTATGAGAGAAAACAAATAGAAGAAAAAGAAATACCTTTAGAGCAACTAATAGGTAAAGCTAGTATATTTGATAGGATAGACTTTAGAAAGTTGGGTTGGATATCCATTGGAGTATTTATAGTTTTAGTTTTAATTGTCTTGATTGTCAACTTGATTATATCCAAAGGTTATGAAGTTTTGGTTGATAATAGCAATGTAAAAACTATATTAAAATCATTTAGTGAAGGAGAAGAGTTTAGAGATAAAGTTGGTAATACAAGTGTAAAGATTAAGCTTCTTGAGGTTAGGAATAATGGTAACGATATAGTGTTGAGTATAAATGACTCTATATATTCTTTTGTTCTAAAGAATAGATCAATGATGGATTTCAACATGGATGGTATAGTTGATCTTGAGATGCGATACGAAGCGTTTATCGATAAAAAACCTAGACTTAGAATATCGTTTTACAAGTCACAGGAAAAAACATCAAAAGAGGAGAATGTATTCTTAGAAGGTGGAAGAGTGCCTGTTGATTTTGAAATATCATCAGATGAGGTTGTTTGGGTTTCTTTAATAATTGATAACTCTGAAGAAAATCAATTTTACCTTGGTAAGGATAATTCTAGAAAGCTTGCTGTTAGAAATAAGTTGGTGTTGAAGACATCCGATGTGAAAAATTTGAATGTCAGATTTTCAGATAGAGATATCAAACTTGATGGAGAAGGTCCTTCATATATTGTATTTGAAGTTGTTGAAAGTGTAAAGGGAGTATTAGTAAAAATACAGTATCTAGAATGAGAGTATCTGAGATATTTGAGTCTATACAGGGTGAAGGAGATACATCTGGAAGACTGGCACTATTTATTAGACTTCAAGGATGTCCTCTTGACTGCGTTTGGTGTGATACAAAATATTCTGTGCCTTTTGAAGGAGGAATAGAAAAATCGGTGGACGAAATTTCAAGGGTTATAACAAATTTCTCAAAAAGTAAAGGAGGTATTATTGTATTTACAGGTGGTGAACCACTCTACTATCAGGATGAGATAGATGAAATACTCAAATTGTCTTACTTCAAGGAAATTGAATTTGAAACTTCTGGTATATATATTCCAAAAAGTAGCTTGGAGAAGTATAAGTTTAATGTTTCTCCTAAACTTCCAAGTTCAAAGTTATCAAGAGGTGATAAGATTTACAAAAGTATTTTCGAAAATCTTAGGTATTTCGTTAAGATGAATTCAATATTCAAGTTTGTTGTGTCAGATGAATATGATCTTAGTTTTGTAGAAAACATAATAGATAATTACGGCCTTCCAAAACATAGAGTTTTTCTTATGCCTCAGGGTACAACAGCAGAAGAATTAGTTGAAAGATCAAAGTTTATAATTCCATTTTGTTTGGAAAAAGGACTTAATTACTCCTTTAGGTTACAGGTTATACTCAAGATAAAGTGAAAACAAAAAAAATAAAAGTTCTTTATTGAATAGTCTATTGAAATTTTATTCAGGTTTATTACGGAGATGGCTGGATTAGTTTCTAGTGTCTTATTTAGTAGTTAGCATAACAATTAAGGATATTAATAAAGTATGATGTGATGGAAAACGATGTTAGGTGATTAAATGTTAGGGTATGTAAAGAAAAGATGGTTAAAATTTGAGCAATAGTAGAAGGGTGAAGTAAAAATCTCAGTAATGTTAATTAGTAATTAGTAGATGAGATTATGATAGTGAAAGATTTTGGAAAGTAGAGAAGTTTTTTTGATTTAGTTAATTGAATTTGAAATAAGTTTGTATTTTGGTATAAAATTATCATTACTTTGATGCCCCCATCGTCTAGTGGTTAGGACACGGGGCTTTCAATCCCGTAGCAGGGGTTCGATTCCCCTTGGGGGCGCATAGGAGTTTTTTATGGGTGTTCCGAAGCATAAGAAGTCCCACAGAAGAATAAGGAATAGAAGGACTAGAGTTTTTTATCATACTTTAGGATTTCCTGAAGAAGTATTGGTAAAATCTGAGGATGGTGATTGGAAACTTCCACACAGAGCTAGCATAACTACAGGTAAGTACAAAGGAATAAATTACATAGATTATACAAAAAGAGAAGAGAGAAAAAAGAGAAAACAGCAAGAAATGGCTAAGTATAAGGTATAAGTTAAATTTTTTTTCACTTATGAAAATAATTGATGGTAAATTAGTATCTAGTATTTACAAAGAAAGAGTTAAAGCTCTTATATCTTCTAAGGGGCTTAAAGTAACATTAGCTGTAATACTTGTTGGTGATAATCCTAGTTCAAAAGTTTATGTCTCAATGAAAACTAAAGAATGTAACGAAGTGGGAATAGCAACAAAGGATTTTTTATTGCCTTCAGATACTTCTGAGAATAAGCTCATAAGTCTTATAGAGGAGCTGAATAAGGATGATGAGGTTGATGGTATTTTAGTTCAACTACCTTTGCCTAAACATATAGACGAATATAGAGTTTTGTCTACGGTATCTCCTCTCAAAGATGTGGATGGGTTTCATCCTGAGAATGTTGGCAAACTTTTGATTGGTAAACCCTTTGTAGAGCCTTGTACTCCTAAAGGTATAATAAGACTTCTTGAGTACTACAACATTGGTATTGAAGGTAAGAGGTCTGTTGTCATAGGTAGGAGTAATATAGTTGGTAAACCTACTTCCATTATGTTGATGCATAGAAATTCGACTGTAACAATTTGTCATTCAAAAACTAGTAATATAGAAGATATTACAAGACAAGCAGATATTTTAGTTGTTGCAGTTGGTAGACCATGGTTTATTAAGAAAAATATGATAAAGGAAGGTAGTGTAATTATTGATGTTGGTATAAATAGAATTGAAGTTGATGGGAATTCAAAGCTAGTTGGTGATGTTGATTTTGAAGATGTGAAGGAAGTTTGTGGATATATAACACCTGTCCCTGGAGGAGTTGGACCTATGACCAGAGCTATGCTTATTGAGAATACTTACGAGCTAGCAAATTACAGGAGGAATTCGAAGTGTAGATAGTAGCAAGCATTGGGCAGAGGGGGACTTGAACCCCCACGGGTTACCCCACTAGATCCTAAGTCTAGCGCGTCTGCCAATTCCGCCATCTGCCCTTCTTGGGTCGTGCAGGACTTGAACCTGCGGCCCGCTGATTAAGAGTCAGCTGCTCTACCAACTGAGCTAACGACCCATCTACTCCCTCGCGCCTGGCGGGACTTGAACCCGCAACCTTTGGATTCGAAGTCCACCGCTCTATCCTGTTGAGCTACAGGCGCTACCATAACAATTATACAATAATTCATCGAAATCTGGCAAGTTAAACTTGTTTTGTATCCATTAAACTTCATATTAATAGAAGAAATATTTATTCTATGTAGTTATTTGTTTGATTTAGGATCTGTTAACGAATACTCAATGTTTTGTAAGGTATGTGCTTTTATTTTTAAAATTAAAATCTATGTTTCAAATAAAGAGCATTCTAAGATTTGTTATTCTACTTCTAACTGATTTGCTAGCGATATATTTGGCTAATTATATAGGTTTGTGGATTAGGTTATTACTTCTAGCATATACTCCGTATACTGTTCCTGATAACTTGCCACCTATTCTAGGGCCATTCTATCCTTCTTGGATATGGATAGTATTTTTATCAGTTTCTGTAGTTCAAAGGTTATACACTTTATCTGTATCCTTTTGGGAGGAAACAAAAAGGATAACTAGTGTTGCGATAATAAGTTTGGTAATGGTAATGTCTATTTCTTATATCTCAAAGTGGTATGATCTTGATGCTAGATTTTTGGTTCTGATAACATCAATTTTTTACATACCTATTGTGATTACTTTGAGGGGTATATTGAAGTACATAATCTACAAAACGTCTTATTTAACTTTTAGGACATCACTTATAACGGATTCAGTAAAATACAAAACGACTTTATATGATGTTGCTAGAAAAAATAAGTCATTGCTTATGAATATAAGACAGATAATAATCATAAAAGATTATTCGTTAGATACACTTAATAGGATAAAACAGAAAATATCTAAATCCAATATAGACTTAGCACTAATATACTTGGAGAATGCTCCTGAAGACTTCTTTTCAAAACTTATATCTCATATACATTCATCAGTTAGAAGGACTATGGTTGTTCCAAATATTTCGAGTATGCCATTGCTTAATAGTGAGATGTTGTTTGTTATAGATCAAAACGTACCCTTCATATCTCTTAGAAATAATCTTCTAACACCTGCTAATAGATTTTTGAAGAGGACTTTTGATATTGTTTTCAGTATTCTTGCTTTAGTTGCTTCTTTACCTATTATTGCTATATTTTCTGTTTTAATAGTACTTGAATCGCCTGGTGCTCCTATATACAAGTCAAGAAGAGTTAAAATGGGGGGTAAGGAGTTTTATTGTTACAAACTTAGAAGTATGTACAAGGATGCAGATCTTAGGCTAAAAGAAATACTTCAAAATGACCTACTAAAGAGAGAAGAATGGGAAAAATACCGCAAACTGAAAGATGATCCTAGAATTACAAGAATAGGTAAGATAATAAGAAAACTAAGCATTGATGAGATACCGCAATTTATAAATGTTCTCTTAGGTGATATGAGTGTAGTAGGTCCTAGAGCTATAACAAAAGAAGAGATTGAAAAGTACTACAAGGATGAAGCTAAGTTTTATTACTATGCGGTTAGGCCAGGAATAACAGGTTTGTGGCAAGTTTCTGGTAGAAACGAAACGGATTATAACTTTAGAGTTAGAACTGATATTTGGTACATTGAGAATTGGTCTTTTTGGCTTGATATAGTGATAATCCTAAAAACTATTCCTGCAGTATTCAAAACTAGAGGAGCATACTAACAGTATTCTGATATTTTTGACATGATGATTTGAATACTTTCACATAATTCTATGAGATGTTTGTGAATGCAGTATGATTTCAAGAATTATACTTGTCCATGATTTTCGCTATGAGGTTATCTTGTAGTTCCATCATGATTTTTTCGTCTTCTTCTGAAGTTTCGTGATCGTATCCTAGAAGATGTAGTATACCATGGACCAAAAGTCTCAAAAACTCCTCAAATTCTGAAACTTCGAATTCCTTACTTTGTTCATGCACTTTGTCTATAGAAATTATGATGTCACCTAAATATGTATATCTACCTATTTTTTCACCGTATGGAAAAGATAAAACATCTGTTGGATAGTCTTTTTGTCTATATTTGGAGTTATATTCTTTTATCTCTTCATTCTTGCATAGTAAAATTGTAATTTCAACTTTGTTTTTACTGAGTTCTCTGAGGACAAAAGTGGATATCTCTTTTACATGCTTGAGTTTGAGAAAACTCCTAAGGCTTCCGTAGTTGTTGATTATATTAACCTTTATCATGATTATGAATTATACATAAGATATTTAGATTTATAAAACTTTTGGTATTCTTAAATAATAATTCTTGTACCTATGTTGTCAACAGAAAGTATTTGTATATCGTATGAATGATTAGTATTTTGATTTAAGATATTTCTTATCTTTTGTATATCGTTGAAACTAGGCTGAGTGTGAAATACACAGCATATTGTAGGACCGCTGCCTGATACAAAACTACCTATGAAGTTTTCGGATACATCTGTTGGTTTTAAGTTTAAAAGGTTTTCAAAACCTTGGTAGAGATTTGCTCTGTAGGGTTGATGTATTTTATCTCTTAATCCTAGAGATATCAGTTCTCTGTCGTTGTTGACTATTCCCAAAACCAAGCTAACTGAGGACCTTATGTTGAATATAACATCTTCTCTTTTGTAGTTTAATGGTAGTACATTTCTTGCAGATTGTGTTGAAACATCAAATTCTGGTATTACAAATACAAAATGTAAGTTCTTTGGAACGTTGAGTTTTTGATATTTAAGTTTACCATCTAGACCTGATATTGTAAATCCACCAACTGTTGAAGGAGTTATATTGTCCGGGTGCCCTTCAATTTCAACACCGAGGGGTAATATTATTTTTTCTCTGAATGTGTTGAAGTCGTGTAAATCATCTGGTAATAAGTTTTGATGTTTAAGATATACATAACCAAGAGAGAGACCACCGATTATTGCTACTGAGCTACTACCTAATCCTCTCTTTATAGGAATATGATTTTTAATCCATATACCTAAATTTGGAGTACTTTGGTTAAACTCTTTTAAAACTTTTGAAAATGAAGTAAAAACTGTATTTTTTGCTAGATCTGTGTCAATACTATCTTTACCTATGTAAGTTATCTCATGCTTGTCTTGGAATGAAAAGTAACCATATATACTTACAGAAATACCAAATACATCAAAACCGCTTCCAATGTTAGCACTACTACCAGGTACCATCACCTTGTATTTGGTAATATCCATAAACCACCTTAGAACTGTTGGAGGTTGTTTAGAAATTCTTCATTGTTTTTAGTTTTACTTAGGACTTCACATAATTTTTGTATTATTTCTTCGTTAGAGTAGTCATTTAATGCTCTTCTGAGTAGCCACATTTTGTGTAGAGTATCTTCGGGAAGTAGCAATTCCTCTCTCCTAGTTCCTGATAATTTTAGATCAATAGCTGGGAATATTCTCTTGTTTGCTAGTGTTCTATCTAGATGGATTTCCATATTACCTGTGCCTTTAAACTCTTCGTAAATGACTTCATCCATTTTGCTTCCTGTATCGATTAATGCGCTTGCTATTATAGTTAGGCTACCACCTTCTTCAATTTTCCTGGCAGAACCGAAAAAGTGTTTTGGTTTATAAAAAGCTCCTACTTCGATACCTCCTGACATTACTCTACCTGATGGTGGAGTTATTAAGTTGTATGCTCTTGTTAGTCTAGTTAAACTATCTAGTAGTATCACTACGTCATTACCTTCTTCAACTAATCTCTTTGCTCTTTCTAGTACCATTTCTGCTACTATTCCATGTCTATATGGCTCTTCGTCAAACGTAGAACTTATTACTTGTACCCCTTTGAGTGATCGTTTCCAATCTGTTACTTCTTCTGGTCTCTCGTCTATGAGTAGCACAAATATTATCACATCAGGATGATTCTTTCTTATTGCTGTTGCAATTTTTTTTAGGATGGTTGTTTTACCTGCTTTAGGTTGTGATACTATTATACCTCTTTGTCCTTTACCTATTGGTATGAAGATGTCGATTATTCTTGTATCTATATCATTTTTTGAATATTCAAGTTTGAATTTTTCTGTTGGGAACATTGGCGTGAGCTTGTCAAATGAAGGACGTTTTTGTAAGTTTCCAGTGAATTCTTTACCGTTTACTTTGAGTACTTTAAGAAGGCCGAAGTATTTTTCATTATCTCTCAATGGTGCTCTAATGGTGCCGAATATCTCATCTCCTGTTCTCAACCCTAGAGATCTTATTTGTGTTTGAGAGACATATATGTCTCCTGCTCCTGAAAGATAGTTGTGTTCCTCAGATCTTAAAAAACCATAGCCTTGGTTTTGGTCATTCAAAATCTGTAATACTCCTCTGCCATATACTGTGCCACCTAGTTTAGTATGGTTATCTACGATCTTAAACAATAGATCAAGTTTGTTTCTGTAAGAAGGAGATTTGTAATCATATATCGTTTCTAACATTTCAATAAGTTCATCTATTGATTTATCTTTTAGTTCATCTAGGTAGATTTCAGTCATGTTCGGCGGTAATTCCTTTTTTGTTTCTTTCTTTTGGACTACTTCTTCTTTGGGTTGTTCTGTGTCAATCTCTTCTTTCAAAGAATCTAAGGTTGTTTTAAATTCTTCACTTAGACCACTATTATCAGTGTCTTGATTTGATGGGTAACTAAGTTTACCTTGAAAAAACTCTTCTTGATTTAACTCAGGATTATCTTGCATACAAAACCCCTCAAAAAGGTAATATATATTGATTTGTTAAAGATAACAAATCTTCTCTGTTTGCTGAAAGTAAAATAATAGTAAAGGATTAAAATACTTCCTATCAAGAAACTTCTGGAAGTCAATTTGACAATTGCAGGAAGTGTTATACATAAATTACCGAAAAATAGAGGTAATTGTATGGAAAAAGTAGTATTTGGTATTATTTTTCTGGTGCTGCTTGTTGGTAGAACTTATTTTAAGTTTTTTTTCTCATTCATTCTTTGATAGTTACAAAGGACTTGAACCTCCATTTTTGGTTGTTTATAGAAATGTACTTGGTGTAGTTTTAATAGTAGCGACATACTTTTATCTATTTGATTTGTATCCAACTCTTATGAAGATACACAGTTACCTATAGAATTTATGTATGTAGGCACTGTACTTTCGGTGTTTTGTTTATTTTTGATATTTTGGGATCATGCTAAGCTTGGTGAAAACTTTAGTCCATCTGTTGATAAGGCAAAGAGACTTGTCAAGGAAGGTCCTTATGCTTATATAAGACATCCTATATATGCTGCTATATAGTGTTATTTATATCTGGATTTTTAATAACTGGATGGTGGTTTTTTTCGTTATTAGGTGAACTTATCATGCTTTCTTTGGTAGTTTTGAGGTTACCAATAGAAGAGAGGATTCTTGAGGAAAAATTTGGATCAGAATATGTTGAATACAAGAGTAAGACTAAAATGTTTATACCTTACCTATTTTGATTTTAATTATTACTTAGATCCATAATAAGATTATGGTAATATTTAGAAATTGGATTCTTATCGTTGGGGTTGTAATTGTAGCTGTTTTGGTATTCATAGTTACAGTTGGAATGGGAGTAAGGATATACGAGGGTAGCCCACAGGATGTTATAAGTTGTATGGTTAGAGCATACAATGATATGGATTTTGAGTATGTTTCTACTAATTATCAGAGATTTAGAACAAATAATTTGATAAAAAACTTGTCACCTGAGCTAATTTATATAGTTGCTAGTTCATTGTATAGAGTTTCAAATTATCATGATCTACTTGACTTTACTAACTATTTTATAAGTGACAAATTTCTATCAAATAATGTGATTCTACTTGTGGGGTTTTCTCTTTCAGAACTTGGCATGTTTGAGGATTCTCAAAAGATTATATCTTATGTATCTACTAATGAATACTTAAAATACTATACTGATCATATACGATACTATTCATTCAGAAACTCTATATTTGTAGGTAAAGCTCGAATAATAGACTTTAAGGTAAGCTTTTTAAAGGATAATGATGTTGACAAAGTTGTAGAGTTATTAAAGATTTCCGATGATAATTTTGCTGTTTTTGTTTCTACTTTTCTTCAGTTGATGAAGAAAAACAAAAAGTCAGACGATATAGTCAGAGCTCTTGTTGGTAGGAGTTATAAAAATTCCTCTTCATTAGTGTCTGTGTCAGGAAATCTTATTTCTTCTGGTTTTGTAATAGATGGTGTGAAACTTTTTCTTACTACCTCTTTGCCTAGTCAAATACGTGATTATTATTCAGCATTACTCTATACTGAGACAAAGGAATATGATAAGGCTAAACCGATATTGGAAAGAACTTTGAAGGACTATGAGACAAATAAAAAGATTTTTGATTCGTATAACATATCATTTGATAAGTTGTTAATACTTAATTTGAGGGTTTTAGGAAACAATGGTAAGGAATTTAATAATATTGCGAGTAAGTATGTTAAAACAGGAGGAGTTGAATTTCTGTCCTATGTTTTGAGAAATTACAGATTATTAAGTCCTAAAGTTTACTTAAATTTTATAACCAACTATTACTCAAGAGTTGGACTTACAACGTCGACAAAGGGATTCTTGTCTGCCTTTATCTCCTATAATCTACACGAGGGAAATATGAGTGAGATAAATGAATTTGTATCATTTATGCTAAAGAGGACAAAAAATACATATTGGGAGAAAGAATTTCTATTGTTATCTTTCTTATTCTCGGATAACAAACCTTCAATAGCAAGTGATATAATTACGAGGTTCCCTTTTACTTATGAATACATAGCAATGTTAGAGCTTCTCGATACAAATACTGAATTGAAAGAAAGGGTTATGCTAATACTTTCTAATAATTATATGTCTATTCTAGGTAGATATAAGACAAATTCTAATCTGGATGATCTTAATGCCTTGATAGGTTTTAGGTATATAGTAGATAAATTTGGTCTTAATTGGGATAGTGATGTCAACGTATATGAGGAAGTTGAAAAATTTAAGAAGAAGCTTCTCTTTCAAAGAGTTTCTGTATCAAATGCCAATTTTCAGACCAATGAGATAGAAACAAATATGGTAACAAGTTTGCCTAATTATATTTATTCAATGTATAGTAAAGGGATTATTTTGGATGCTCATCTTGAAGTCAGGTATATAATACCGAGGCCTAATATAATGTTGGTAGAGGATTTTAAAAATCTGGGAATGGTTGATTATGTAGTTAGATCTTATGAGAGATTTGGTTTTCAGAACAACAATATATACTTTTTGAGAGCATTCTATACAATTGCTTTTTTGGATGAGTTATATCCTACTCCTTTTGAAGATAGAGTAGATAAGTTTTGTTTTGTTTATGGTATTGATAAATCTCTTGTTTATTCTATAATGAGGCAGGAAAGTAGATTTTCTCCCTTTGTAGTTTCGGTTGCTAATGCTATAGGACTTATGCAGTTAATACTATCAACTGCTGATGCTACTGCTAAGAGATTTCTAAAGACAAAAGAACCTTTGAAGAGTTTGGATGTTTTTGTGATTGAGAATAACTTACATTTAGGGATATCTCATCTAAAAGAACTTGTTGATTTCTTCTCGAGGTATCCAGAAAGTATGAGAGAAGTTTTAGTTATAGCATCTTATAATGGCGGTATAACGGCAGTTAGAAGATGGTATGATTCTTTAAAGACTCAAGATAAAATAATGTTTGTTGAAGGTATAAGGTTTCATGAGACAAGAGAATATACAAAAATTGTCAAGGAAAATAAGTTTATCTACGACAACTTTGTTATAAAAAGTACTACTACTGTTAGGGCATCGATTTCGAATAACTAGATATGTGTTGAAAAGTGCCCTTAAAGTATCTAAATTCTAGATTAGATAATTTTTTTATGTTTAATCAAACAGATATAACTCATGATGAAATACGAAGAATTGTTTCGAAAGTTGTAAGAGATATTATCAAAAGGAAGCCAGAGTATAGAGAGTTGATCCAAGACTTAATACAAGAGGGTACTGTCAAAGCAATAGAATCTATACCAAAATTTGACAGATCAAGAGGAGCTAGTATTAGAACTTTCGTAAGAAAGTGTGTAAAGAATGAGATAATAAACTATCTAAAATCTTTTTCAAAATATAAGACACAAGAGCTTGATGAAAATCTAGAAATGGTGGATAGTAGATCCTCTGATTACGAACTTAGGATATTAGAAAAGCAAGTAAAAACTTTTATCGAGACGAATGATAAACTCTTTTCAGAAGAGGATAAGGAGATATTAGATCTCTGGTTGATGGGATACAAGTATAAGGATATAGCGAAAAAGATCGGTAAGACAAAGAAATATGTTGACAATTCAATACAAAGAATAAAAAAATTACTAAGCCAGCATTTTAAATCATGAACTTCATAAAACTAACTTTTGTTATAATACTTTCGATTTTGATAGTCTTAGTATTGCTTGCAGTGTATTACGATTCTGATAGGCTAAAAATCAAGAACGTAACTATAAACCATAATGTCAAGAACTACAATGAGTACATAGATCAAGTAATTGTAAATATGGTAAAAGATAAGAATATTATTTTTCTTGATAAGGTTATAATTGAAAAAAATGTTAGTCGTATGTCAGAAGATTTAAAAGGAGTTAGAGTTATAATGTATCCACCTGATACTGTATATATTGATGTTATACACAGGAAACCTGTGGTTAAGGTTTTTAACGGAAATGGTTATGTACTTTATGACGAGGATATGAATACCGTAGATAAGTATGATAAAGAAATTTTCGATGAACTAATAACTATAGTACCGAAAGTTTCTGCTGATAGTGGTGTACTTGAAAACATAATAAGTACAGTGAGTGCTACTGATGCAAGTATAAAGATGAGTAAATATTTCCCTGATGTTTTTATAGTTGATAAAGATGGTATATATGGGTTTAATTCTCTGTATAAGATAAATATATATTTTGGTAGTAGGATGAATTCTGAGAAACTAAAGAAGGCTTTTTTATCAACGAAATATATAATTCAAAAAAAGTTGCCAGTAAGGTATATAGATGCTAGATTTGAGAATCTTATAGCTAATTGAAAGAATTTTTTTGAAACCTTAAGAAGTTGTGATGTTTTTTTTACTTTACTTTACTTATATTCACGATTATGGATGTTGTATTAGAATTGATGATTTAGTTTTATGTAAAACTTATCTGATTCAATTCCTAATGTAATTCCCCATAAGATAAGAGTTGCTATTGTTCCTGTTATTGAGGTTGTTCTCATGTTATCTTTGAAGTAATAATAGTATTCTCTCATTTTTTGGTATTCAGGTTTTCCGTATTGATTATATAGGAAGTCATAGTATCTTTCTTGGGAATCAGCCCAGAAAAACATAGATATACTTGAAACAGTTGCTATACCCAATAATATGGTTATACCAGTCATTACATTGTATTCAGTATTTTGATTTAGGTCTTGTAAAGTTGCTGACAGGTTAGTGTCTGAATTAAGTTCAATATCAAGAAATTTCTCTAGATTATTTTTTTTGAGCCATATTCTGTATTTACCAGTTGGTAATACTATATTTGTTGGTGTTTTTCCAATGTATTGACTTTCTATGAAAGTATCTGCTCCTAATGGTATTGAGTTTATGTATAGTTTCTTTGTATTTTTGTAGTTTTCTGATAAGTCTTTTGAGTATATGTTTAGTGCACCACTTTTCAAATATACATACTCATCTATTATTAATGGACCTTTTGAGAGTGTTATCTTATGGATTCCTTCAGAGAAAAATTCCGGAGTAGTTTTCCCTCTACCCATATATAAGTCATTTACAAGTATGTCAACATCTTCAGGTTTTGTTTCTACTTTTAGAATTCCTGTTCTGTAGTTGTAAAAAAATGGTTTGAGTTGGTTGAAAACTTTTCTATCAGTAGACAAGAAATCGATAAGTTCTAGGTTTGTTTTCATTAAGATAAAGTTTGAGGTAGTTTGGTTTGAAACAATTACAACCATTGATATGATTATGTTTGTTAAATATCTATTAATGGGGGATTCGTAAATATCGTAGAAAACTAATATTGAAAAATCCCCTTTACTACCCTCGGTAAAGTTAACTCCATTAGTTAATTTTAGTACCCAGTCATAATTGATCAAAACATTACTCAAGAAAATGTTGTCCTTCAACTTAATTTCCTCTATAACTAAATTTTTGTCAACAATTTCTGCTACGAGTATGTTAGTATTTGTAATGAAGACATAATAGTTAGTTTGTTTAATAAAATTTGTTGTGTATTTAGTGTAAGTGTACTCTTTTATCTCTTTATCGTTGTATGTTTTTAGTATCTCTTCTTCTATTTTGTCTCTGTTGAGTATTTTTATTTCCTCAACACTGTAGTTGTATTTTGATAGGTATCTTATGAAGTTTTTTAAGTTTATAGATATAGTGTTTTTTATGATGTTATCTAAATCTATAAATTTCTTGGTTTTTGTTGGTATTAAGTTTGTTTGATCTTGTGATGTTTGGATAGCTTTTTCATTACTTGTAATGTTTGTTATAGTAATATCTTTAGTTTCATCTTCGTGTTTTGGTGATTCTAACTTTTCTCCTAATTTGGTTATTAGATCTACTTTGTGGGAAAGATCTATGATATAATTAGTCTTTATAGATTTTATTTCTGCTATTGAAACTACTATATCTGTTTTTAAAACAGGTTCTGTTATTTTTAGTTTGTTGATATTTGGGGTACATGAGAGAGTTGAGATTGCTAGTGCTAAACAAAATATTATTAGTGATCTTTTCATAGAGAAGTATTTTAAATAAAGGATATAATTTATATCATTTTTAGGCTAAGTATGTTTAAAAATCGCATATTGAGTAGGTTTAGGAATTTCATTATTGTACTTTATTGGAGTATTTGATTTTGTAAAACTTGTAGTAGAATTTTGAGTTTGATATTTATGTAGATAATACTTATATTTTTAAGCGATGATACAGAGTGTTTCTTTTAATAGGTTAATGCCGAATCAGGTTAGGAAGGATGAGAGTTTTGTAGTTTATACTGTTCTTACTCTTTCTAGGAACATGGCAGGCTATGATTTACCCATGAGACTTGAAGATAAGCAGAAAAAAGAAATAAATTCTAGAGTAAAAGAATTCTTGAATACTCTCCCAGATTATGAGAACATAACTGATATTACATCAATAACATCAAAAGATAATGAACTTTTAGGTCTTATAGATAGAGAGATCCTTGATTATGAGATTATAAAGTTTTTAGGTGGTAAAAGTAGAAATGTCAGAATTTACTTGGAGAATAGGGCAAAGTATTCGATAACTACTAATGTTTATGATCATTTCTATTTGAGAACTACATATCTTGGTAATGGCATTGATGAAGTTTTTGATACTGTTGAAAGGATGAGTATACTATTTGATGAGTATTTTGTACCTTCTTTCAATAAATCCTATGGATACATAACCAGTGATATTTCAACAATAGGACATGGTGTCAAGATGAAATTCCTTTTGAATATATGGGGGCTTAGAAATTCTAACAATTTGGAGAATATTATTGATACTCTTTCTTCAAATGGTGTTTACTATAACCATAATCCTCTTTACGATAGGACAAACTTTATGGAGTTTAGTTTTGCGTTTCAACCAGACAAGTCTATGATAGCAAATAAAATAATGTTTAAATCACTTATTGAGAGAGTCAGAGAGATTGAAATAAAAGAAAGAATGAAACTAGGTGATAAGTTTAGTACTTTTAACATAGTCAAAGACTATAATGATTTCAAGACTACTGTGAAAAGTGCTAACTTTATACACTACAAAGCATTTGTGAATATTATATCAAAGCTAAGCATAGTTTCATTCTTGAGTTCTCTAAGAGATAAGGAAATAGTTGATTTAAGTGAGCTAATTAACTTTTTATTGGTTTTTTTGAGAGATGCTAGTATAATGCTTCATTCGAATATACCACCAACAGAATCTTTTATAGGTAGAGAAAGAGCAAATATGTTAAAAAAATTTTTTAATATCAGTAAGTAATCATCTTTCGTATTCATAGTAACGTAGATCTGCTGGGTATTCAACCCAATAGGAAACAGTAGTGCTTACTTCTTTGCCTTTAGCGACAGGAATTTTTATATTAAATATACTTTCTTTCATTATCTGTTCGTAATTTGAAGTGGGAGATGGTATTATTCTTTCTATGCCTATTTTTATCCTATCGTCTGAAGGTATTGGTATTCTGTCGATTATAGTTATTTCTATATCACTTGATAGGTTATTTTTGATTGAATTTTTGAATACTCTAACAATTCTCTTGTTGGTTCCAAGGAATTTAGGATTTTCGGTTTTCTCCTCAACTATTTCTCTTTTTACGTCTATTTCATTTATTAATAATCCGTATGTTTCGAATACACTGTTTCTTGGTATTACGCTATCTATGACTAAACCACTTATTGTAGCTTGACCAAATGATATTTCAAGTTCTCCTGGCAGGATAGAATTGGGTAGGTTGTTTGATATTATTAGTGTCATGATACCTTTTGGGTATTTTGAGGGTATAGCAATATATCTCTTTTGAATACTTATAGGATTAGTAGATATTGTTATCTCTGATCCATTTTCTACAGTAATCTCTTTATCTAATTCAAAAGCTATTCCAACATCTAAACCTTTTTCACTTATTCTTTCACTTTCTTCCTCTTCTTCTTCATAATTATCTACATTCATGGTTTTTTTCATAATACTTGGTTTAATAGCAGTTTTGAAGTATCTTGTTTCGTAGATGTTGCCTATAAGTTTATCGAGGTTTATCCTAACGTATTCTTTCTCCATTCTAAAAGTATAGAAAGTTGTCTTATAGGATTTAAATTTGAAACCTTTAGGTAGTGATACTATAATTTTTGTTGTTATAGTGTTATTATCAGCATTTAATTTGTAACTACTTTCCCAGCCTCCTGATAATAGGAGATTTAGTGTTCCAAATGGTTTTGAAAGTATGAAGACTTTATACGTTTGAGTTGAAGATGCTATTTTCTCTTCTAGCTCTTTGACAATCTTTTCTTTATCTTCTTTTTGAGTTTCTAGTAATTGTAGTTCTTTTTTTAGGTTGATAATTTTTTTGTAGATGTTATTGTACTCTTCAACAAGGCTGTTAATACTTTTTTGATCTTTTTGACCAGATGATCCAATTATGATTTTTAGAATGTCAAGATTATCGTTTAGTCTGTTTATCTCGTATTGGGTATCCTGCATTTTACTTTCAGCATATTTTATTTCTTTTAGTATGTTACTTAACTCAGCTAGTAATTTGTTATCGGTAATATTAGTTATAAAGGATTCTAATATGGTATTATCTTCGATTTTCATGTTGTAATCTCCATTAGGTAGGTATATGATGTTTGTTTTTAGGTTTATTCTAACTAGTACTCCATCTTTATAAAATAATACATTCGTGTTTGCTAAGGCATATTGAGATATGAAAAATAGTGCTGTAGTTAACAATGATCTTACTTTCATACTTGGGATTGTAAAATAACACTTTTTAGTTTTCAAGTGAAGTTTTAAGTTTCTAGATGCTTAATAATGTTGTTGTTTTTGTATTGGATTATTATTTTTGTGTAATTATTCTCTTTTTTTATTGAAAAACAGGTGTTTTGGATTTATGATACTATTCAGAAGAGTAGGATGTATTGGGGGCTTTAAACTAACAAAAGAGGCCTTCCGATAATCCTAACTAGACAAAGGAGGCTTCTTATGAAGAAGGTAGTTGTTGCTGGAGTGCTTTTATTAATAGTTGTCGGGATGGTTTACGGGGAGATAGAAAGGACACTTATTGATTTTGGTAATTATGAGGAAAAAATAGGCCAGTATCTGTCAAAAGAAAAACAAAATTTGCAGAATCTTGTAGATAAGTATAAGCAAGAAGGGCTTGACCTGTATCGAGAATGGTTTTATTCTCAAGAGAATGCTCAAAAATTGCTTGATATATGGTTTGATCCTGCGTCTTGGAAGATAGAAAACTGGAAAGTAGAACTAGTATCATCTGCTAGGTTTATACCAAATATAGTAAGCTCGTACTTACTTAAGGTTCAGAGTAAAAGGTGGGGTGATGTAATGGGTGTGAGGATAAAATTCCCAGTTAATCCTTTCCTATCTAACGCAAAAGTACTTCCACCGTTTAGATTTACCCCTTACTATTTGGATGGTTCTCCAGTTGATTCCGAAGCGGATTTTTCTAAGCAACAGTACACTGATGAGGAAAGAGTTAAAAATGGCATCATTATGAATGTTCTACAAGTTAAAAGAGTTTCTCTTTGGGTTTCTGGTAGGAATTATAAGCATTTGGTATCCGTTGTACTTAGGAATGAAGATGGAGTTGAAGAAGAGTACTTTATGGGGCCATTATTCTTCCAAGGTTGGAGAAGACTTGCTTGGGAAAATCCCAACTATATAGAACAAGTTAACCAGAGGATATTACAAAGATTACCTTTGTATCCTAGATCTTTGCCGTTCAAGGAGTTTGCGTACTTTAAGATTTACAAACCACAAGAGGAGCCAGGTGGTGATTTTGTAGTATACTTTAAAGATGTGTCTCTATCATTCGATAGAGCAGTAGTACAAGAAGAGCTTGATATTGATGATGAGAAATATTGGCAAATCTTGTCAAAAGAAAAAATAGAATACACGAAGAGATCTCTTAGAAGAATTATAGATCAAGTTGAGCTTGTTGAGCTTGAAAAAAAGCGAAAAGCAGCATCTCAAGAGTCGGGTCAGCAAGGTCAGCAGAGAGCTCAATAATACTGTAGTAAGGGGTTGGCATACTCAACCCCTAGTTTTTTGTTCCTTTTTTGGATTCATTTCAAATGTAATTTTGCTTCTATTTAACTTCAAGTGTTTTTGTATTTGCTGATTAGGTTTTCTCAGCTTCGGTAGAAACAGAGTACTAATTGTTGGATGAAATGTTCTTGATGAAGTGTGTTCTTTTAGTTGGGATAGTTGTTTCTTAGTTGTGATACTGATACATTACTGATACATACTGAGTTTTATTAATGGTTTTTAAGTGATTTTTGTTAGTAAACTTGGATGTTTATGTTTTATGAGGTACGGGGGGATTTATTTCTATCCCCTTTTGTAACCTTAATAGTGTATATCTTCGATTTTTATTTTCCCAGCAAAAACTTTGTAAACATAAGATTGATAAAGTGCGACAAGTGCAATGCCTATTAGTGCTATAACTAAACCTATTGTAAGGGTTAGTTCACCTGAAGCTGCTTTATATATAGTTATATTGTATTTTTCGTCAATTGAGGATTTGATTAAGTTTGGATACATTGCGAAGCCAAAGGAAAGTATAATACTAGCTAGTGTGGCGGATGAGAATATGAATATTTTCTTTGTACTCCCTTTGTTTATGAAAAACATTACTAGTAAGAAGCTTAGTACTACTATAATTGGTGCTATTGTGAATAGAGGATATTTAATAAAGTTGTAAAAAACTTGTTTTTCAAAAATTGAGCTAAACACTATCCATACCAGTAGTAGTACTAAAGAGGAAATCCAGAATACTTTGGATAGTTTTATAACCTTATTGTATAGTTCTCCTTCTGTTTTATTTGATAGATATGCTAGAGAATGAAGTATTAGAAAAGATAGTGTTGTTATGGCACTTAGCAAAGCAAATGGATTTAGTGCGTCGAATAAATGTAGTCTGAATGGCTCCTCTGTCATACTAACACCCTTTAGTATGTTTGCTCCTGCTACTGATAATATTACTGCTATTAGGGTGCTGGATATGCCTAGTATCCAATCCCAAGTTTTTCTCCATATATTCGATTCAACTTGACTTCTGAACTCGAATGCAACTGCTCTAAGTATGAGGGAAAAAGCTAGTAACATGACAGGTATGTATGCGGCACTAAAAAATCTTGCGTAAGCCATAGGAAACATGCCAAATAGAAATACACCGAATGATAATAGCCACACTTCATTTCCATCCCATACTCTACCTATTGCATTAAGTATTATTCTTCTTTCATTATCATTTTTTGACAAAAATAAAGAAGCTATTGCTCCACCTAGATCAAATCCATCAAGTATTACATATACTATTAAAAATATACCAAGGACAAAAAACCAAATCTCAATGAGCCCCATAGTGTACCTCCTCTATACCTTTCTTTACTATTTTTACTGTAATAAATATCCACAACGCTAGTAAAACTAGGTAAATACCAACAAATGTGAATAGTGTAAAAGCTACTTCTGGAGTTGTTATTGGTGAAACTGCTTCTCTAGTTTTAAGTATTCCGTATATTGTCCAAGGTTGTCTACCAACTTCTGCTACTATCCATCCAGTCCAACTTGAGATTATTGGTAAAGGTATCATAAACGGTAGAAGTCTTAAAAACCATCTAACGTTTTCTAGTCTATTTGAGTAATATAGTAGTACTGATAATATTCCTACAATAGCAAATAAGAATCCTAATCCAACCATTATTCTAAAACTCCAAAACACTAAAGGTATGTTAGGTAGTTCTGATTTGTGTAGTTTATATTCAACTATTAAGTCTTTTATTCCTTTTACCTCTGCGTTTACGTCTCTATATGCTAAAAATGATAGTAGCCCCGGTATTCCTAAAACAAACACATTTGTCATGTTTTCTTGATCGATTGCAGCAATGATAGGTTCAGTGGCAAATCTTTGTGTTTCCCATTGTGCTTCCATAATTGCTAGTTTAAGAGGTTGGTGTTTTGCAACGTATTCTCCACTTAAGGTGCCAAATAATATTTGTGTAATAGCTGAAATTGTGAATACAATCATCGAGACTTTAAATGATTTTGAGAAAGCTTCCTTTTGAATACCTTTAAGAATCTTGTAAGCACTAATTGCCATAACTAGAAGTGAACCTGTTATAAATGTTGACAATACTGTATGTGCGAATCTTATGAAGTTTGGAGTGTTGAATGATATAGCCCAGAAATCCGTTAGTATTATTTTACCATTTTCTATTTTATAGCCTGTAGGAATCTGCATCCAGTTGTTTGCTGTCATTATCCAGAAAGCTGATATTAGGGTACCTATAAATACTAGAAATGATGATAATGTCCTAACAGAAGGTGATATTTTCTTCTCGCCGAATACTAATATGGAGAGAAATGTAGATTCTAAGAAAAAAGCAAATATTGCTTCCATAGCTAATGGTCCTCCAAATATACTACCTGATTTTTCTGCAAATACAGACCAATTAGCACCAAACTGTAATTCCATTACAATTCCAGTAGCAACTCCGACAGCAAAACCTACAGCAAATATTTTTACAAGAAAATTCCCAATTCTTCTGTAAAGATCATCTTTTTTTATCATGTAAATCAAAAAGAATATGAATATCAGTAGAGATAATCCTATAGTAAATGATGGAAATATGAAGTGCATAGAACCTGTTACTGCGAATTGCCATCTTGATAGTGTTAGTGCATCCATATATACCTCCTTCTGTATGTCTCTATTATGTTTTATGCAAGACTAGTTTTTCAATGTCTTATTTTTGAAGTTTTTCTTAGGTATATAATTTTGTCTTGTACTTTGTTGTCGTGATAGAAAAGTTATAGATTGATTTGCTTTTTATATTGCTATAGTGCAGAACTTAAGAGTTTAAGATGGATTTATTTTGAGAGAGATTAGGCAATTTTTAGCTTAAAGGATTAGAGATTTTTTATTATTAGTTCCCCAAACTCTGAGCATTTGACTTCTTTAGCATCTTTTATTTCTCTGGCTAAGTCATAGGTAACCGTTTTATTTTGTATGACCTTTTTTATGGCGTTTATTATGGTATCTGATACTTCTTTCCATCCCATGTATTCAAACATAAGACATCCAGAGAGTATTAGTGATGAAGGGTTAACTTTATCTTGTCCTGCGTATTTGGGAGCAGATCCATGTGTTGGTTCAAAAACAGCATAAGGGTTTCCGATATTGCCGCCAGGTGCCATACCTAGTCCACCTACTTGTGCTGCGAGTGCATCTGAAATATAATCTCCATTTATATTAGGTGCTACAATTAACTTGTAGTGTTCAGGTTTTGTTAAAACCTGTTGGAACATATTGTCAGCAATTATGTCGTTTATGACTATTTTGTTTTCTTTTTCTACTCCCTTTATTATATCATCTTCAGTTATAGTATAGTTGCTATATTCATTTTTGGCTACTTCATAACACCATTCTCTAAAAGCGCCTTCTGTATATTTCATTATATTTCCCTTGTGCATTATTGTTATTTTGTCCATTTTATTCTTTAGAGCGTATTCGATTGCGGATCTCATAAGTCTTTTGGTTCCGAATTCAGATATGGGTTTTATTCCTATTCCAGCATCATCTCTGATTGTAATTCCGAACTCCTTCTTGAGAAACTCTTTAATCTTTTTGGCTTCTTCTGAATCTTTGTTCCACTCTATTCCTGCATAGAGATCTTCTGTTGCTTCTCTAAATATTACCATATTAACTCTTTCTGGATGTTTAACAGGTGTTTCGAGCCCTTCAAAATATCTAATGGGTCTAACTACTGCGAATAGATCTAACTCTTGTCTGATTGTTACGTTTAGTGATCTATGTCCACCACCTATAGGTGTTGTTAAAGGTCCTTTTATTGAAATTACGTATTCTTTAAGAGTATTGAGAGTCTCTTTTGGTAGATATTCACCATACTTTTGGTATGCTTTTTCACCAGCTACTACTTCTATCCAGTTTACCTTTCTTTTACCATTATATACTTTTTTTACTGCTTCATTCCATACAGGTATTGATGCTCTAAATATATCAGATCCAACGCCATCTCCTTCTATATAAGGTATATCAACATCATCTGGTACCGATATTTTACCTTCTATTATTGATATTTTCATTTTCCTTTCCTCTCTGAGTTGTTTAACTTTCTAGTTGTATCAAATTTTATTTGTATTGGTACTTTGTTTTTCAAATTAAAAGACTAAATGAGTTGATAATTTTTACGAGGGATTATATGATTTTAGTGGGTTAGTTAGTATTGATGAAACACAATGAGAATTAGAATTTTGGGGATTAGTATTTGAAAATAAGTTTTTTGGTAATTGATAATCATAACGTATGGAAGAGAAGAATTTGTGGATAAAGTGTCCCGAGTGTGGGGCAATGATGTATAAATCGGATTTTGAGGAAAATCTGAATGTTTGTATAAGCTGTGATTATCATTTTAGAATAGGTGCTAGAAGGAGAATAGAAATACTGTGTGATAAGGATAGTTTTAAGGAACAGTTTGAGGATATTATTTCTTCTGATCCTCTTGATTTCTTTGATGGTAAGGAAAAGTATAGAGATAAGTTAAGGAAGACTATGGAAGAAAAGAATTTGAATGAAGCAGTTATAACAGGTTACTGCGAGATATATGGTATCAAAACTGAAATTGCTGTGATGGATTTTGAATTTTTAGGTGGTAGTATGGGTAGTGTAGTAGGTGAAAAAATAACTAGGGCTGTAGAGTATGCTACGAAGCAAAAATTACCCTTGGTAATAGTATCTGCATCCGGTGGTGCTAGGATGCATGAAGGAATACTTTCTCTTATGCAGATGGCCAAAACATCATCAGCGATTAGGGAGTATAAAGAAAAAGGAGGTTTTTATATTTCTGTTCTTACAGATCCTACAACAGGTGGAGTAACAGCAAGTTTTGCTATGTTAGGGGATATTATAATTTCTGAACCTAAAGCACTTATTGGATTTGCTGGGCCTAGAGTTATAGAACAAACCATAAAGGAAAAACTGCCTGAAGGGTTTCAAAGAGCAGAATTCGTGAAAGAGCATGGATTTGTTGATATAGTGTCTCATAGAAGAGATCTTAAAAATATTCTTTACAAATTGATTTCTATCTTTTACAATAGAGGATAAATAATAGGAGGGTATAGTATGGCTAAGGTTATCCTTAAGCATGTTTCAAAAGTATATGATAATGGCTATAGAGCAGTTGATGATTTTAATCTTGAAATAGGGGATGGAGAATTTGTAGTAATTGTAGGACCTTCCGGTTGCGGTAAAACTACTACCCTGAGAATGATAGCAGGTCTTGAAGATATATCAGAAGGAGAGTTGTGGATTGATAATGTCCTTGTGAATAATATTCCACCTAAAGATAGAGATATTGCTATGGTGTTTCAAAATTATGCTTTGTATCCACACATGACAGTTTACAAAAACATGGCATTTGGTCTTAAGTTAAGAAAGGTCCCTCAGGAAGAAATTGACAAAAGAGTTAAAGAAGCAGCAGAGATACTAGGACTTCAAGCATTACTTGACAGAAAACCAAAACAACTTTCTGGTGGACAAAGACAAAGAGTAGCATTGGGTAGAGCTATAGTTAGAAAACCTAAGGTGTTCTTATTTGATGAACCTCTTTCGAACCTTGATGCTAAACTTAGGGTTCAGATGAGGGCTGAGATAAGTAAACTTCACGCAAGGCTTGGAGTAACAACAGTTTATGTTACTCACGATCAAGTTGAAGCAATGACTTTGGGTACTAGAATAGTGGTTATGAAGGACGGTAAAATACAGCAAGTAGGTACTCCTCTAGAAGTTTATTCCTCACCAAACAACAAGTTTGTTGCGGGTTTCATAGGTAGTCCTCCAATGAACTTTATGGAGGTTACAGTTGAGCAGTCAGGTGATAATTACTATATAGATGAAGGATCGTTTAGAATATTGCTACCAAAAGGTAAGTATAAGAGTATAGGAGATTATGTTGGTAGAAAGGTAATTATGGGTATAAGGCCTGAGTTTATTTACGACAGAGGTAGTTATACAGGAAGTGTTAACGAAAATGTTATATCAGCAAATGTTGAAATAACTGAAATACTTGGAGCTGAACAATACGTGTATTTTGCTACTGAGAAACATCCATTCATAGCAAGATTTGATCCATTTATACATGTAAAGTTAGGAGAAAGAAGAGAAGTTGTAGTTGATCTTGAGAAACTTATACTCTTTGATTCTGAAACAGAATATGTCTTGAATTAATTTTTGCATTGATTTCTACCCCAGCATTAACAGTTGCTGGGGCTTTTTATGGTAACTTTTATTTTATGTTATTTTCTGATAATTTTTTGAATGGTAGTCTCTATGTTTCCGTAATGATCTTGATGCTTTAAAATGTTAGTTAATCCTAAAGACTTGGCTTTTTTCAGATAGTTTATTGTTTTTTGGTTGTTTTGGTAATTATGTTTCTATTTTGGTAGGCAAGTTTTATTTTGTGAAGTTAGGTTAGTTGAAAAAAACTTCATTTTACATTTAACCTAAACAATGAAAATTGTAGGAGAGAGGTTATGGCAGGTAAAGTAAAGGTTTTGTGTGCAGATGGTTTTTCAAAGGCAGGGCTTGACATTTTGTCATACTATGAAAATATAGTAGTTACAGTAAACGAAAAAACTTCAAAAGAAGAGCTGATTTCTAAAATACCTGAATATGATGTCCTTATAGTGAGGAGTTCTACTAAAGTTGATAGAGAAGTTATAGATGCTGGTAAGAAATTAAAAATAATTGCTAGGGCAGGTGTTGGTCTCGATACTATTGATGTTAACTATGCTACTCAAAAGGGTATCATAGTTATGAATTCTCCTACTGGTAATGTTATATCAACTGCAGAACATACTATTGCTATGCTGTTTTCAATTGCTAGAAAAATACCCTTTGCTCATATATCGACAGTTAACGGTGGTTGGGATAGGAAGTCTTTTAGGGGAGTTGAACTTTATAGAAAAAAAATAGGTATAATAGGATTGGGTAAAATTGGAACAGAAGTTGCTAAACGATGTTTAGCTTTAGGGATGGAGGTTTTGGCTTATGATCCTTTTGTGACTGAGGAAAGAGCTTTACAACTTGGTATTAAACTTACTTCCCTTGAAGAGATATATAGGGAGTCAGATTTTATAACATTCCATGTGCCTTTATCAGACCAAACTAGAAATATGGTTACTAAGAAAGAGATAGAGATGATGAAACCATCAGTTAGAATAATAAACTGTGCTAGAGGTGGTATAATAAATGAACAAGATTTAGCAGATGCTTTAAATTCTGGTAGAATTGCCGGTGCTGCAATTGATGTTTATTCCGTTGAGCCGCCAGTAAACAATCCTTTAATCGGGGCAAAGAATTGTATAGTTGTTCCACATTTAGGTGCTTCAACTGAGGAAGCTCAAGAAAATGTATCCATCGAAATAGCAGAATCTATTGTTAAGTTTTTCAAAGATGAAGTTATAATAAATGCTGTTAATATGCCATCTATAAGTCTACAGAAGTACAAGGAACTTAAAGCATTCATTGATATGGGTGAAACTGTAGGTAAAATAATATCTCAGTTATCTGATGGTGGAGTACTACAATTAGTAGTTTCTTATTCAGGGCATATTGTTGAAGATCCTGTTCAGATAGTAACTAGAGCTGTTGCAAAAGGATTTATGGAGAAAATTGTAGGTGATGATACTGTTAATTTTGTAAATTCTTTACTGTATCTCGAATCGAATGGTATAAAATTACTTGAAACAAAAGAAGATGAGTCATTTTCAGTTTTTTCTAACCTTATAAAAGTTAATCTTGTAGGTAAGACCAAAAAAATAGAGATATGGTATACTGTCTATCCAAATAATGATGCTAAAATTGTTAGAATTGACAACTACTATCTAGAGTTGAACCCCACTGAAAATATGATTATACTCAAAAACTATGACAAACCCGGTGTTATAGGTTTCCTTGGAATGGTACTTGGGGATGCGGGAGTTAATATAGGTGAAATGAAAGTTACTAGAGCAAAGCGAGGTGATAAGGCTCTTACTATAATAACTCTCGATTCTGATCCACCGAAAGAAGTAATTGAAAAAATATCATCGCATCCTGATATAATTGAAGTTAAGAGAATAACTCTTTAAAATAGTTTTTGATGAGACTTTTCATAGTTGAATCTCCTTCAAAAGCAAAGACTATAAAGTCATACCTTGGTAGGGATTATACAGTAGTTGCAACGATGGGACATATAAAGGACCTTCCTAAAGAAGAAATGGGAATTGATCCTGCAAAGCTGGAGCCAAAATATGTTTTCCTACCAGGTAAGAAAAAGATAGTAGGTAACATAATAAAAATTGCAAGAAACTGTGATTTGGTTTTATTGGCGTCTGATAAAGACAGAGAAGGAGAGATGATATCATTTCATATGAAAGAAGTACTATCTAAATATAATGGAAACATAAAGAGAGTAGAGTTTACGGAAGTTACGAAAGATTCAATACTTAATTCAATCAAGATGCCTAGAGATATCGATATGAACCTAGTAAATGCTCAAAAAGCAAGAAGATTGCTAGATAGAATAGTTGGTTACGTTATATCTCCTATACTTTATAAGCATCTTAGGAAGAATTTCAGCGGTTCATCCTTTTCTGCAGGTAGGGTTCAATCACCTGCTCTTAGAATTGTTTGTGAAAGGGAAATTGAAATAAGAAATTTCGTGCCTATCAATTACTATGAAGTAATTGTTGAGTGCCAAAAAGAAAACAAAATATTCCAACTTAAGCTCATCAGTGAATTAAATGATGGTAAAGAAATAAGATTTTCGACGTCAAATCGAATAGATGATGAAAAGTTTGAAGAGATAAAAAGTAGTTTTAAGAAAGATAGACTTGTGATTATGTCAATGAAGAGATACAATGACATTATAAAACCTTTACCGCCTTTTAAGACTAGTACTCTACAACAGGATGCTTCAGCAAAATTAGGTTTTACACCTTCTAAAACGATGAAGATAGCACAGGATTTGTATGAAGGAATGAATGTAGATGGAGAATATGTAGGACTTATAACATATATGAGAACTGATTCAGTTAAAATATCTGAATATGCTTTAGAACAAACTAGAAAATTTGTAAGAGAAAGAATAGGTGAAGAATATTTACCGCCTAGACCAAGAATTTATGAGTCTGTAAATTGGCAATCAGCTCATGAGTGTATAAGACCAACAGATGTTTATAGGGTTCCTGCATCAGTAAAGGGTAAGATACCAGAGGACCATTATAAACTCTATGATCTTATCTGGAGAAGATTTTTAGCAAGTCAACTTATGGATGCTGTTGTTTCTGTTTTTGAGATATTATCGAGTGAAGGTAGATACAACTTCTTTGGTGTTTCAAAAAGTATTGTTAAAAAGAATTTTATGAACTTCTATCCGCACAGTGTACCAGAAGATGTTTTTTTTCCGCAACTTGAGGAAGGGGAGGTATTAAATGTTATTCAGTTAAAAGGTTTGAGAAAAAAAACACAACCTCCACCTAGATATACTGAAGCAACTTTAATAAAAAAACTAGAAGAGGAAGGTATAGGAAGACCCTCAACTTATGCTATGATTGTATCCACTCTACTACAGAGAAAGTACGTTATAAAACAGAATAAGTCTTTAGTACCTACAGAATTAGGGTTTGCTGTTTTTGAATTTCTAAAATCAAACTTTCCAACAGTTGTTGATCTAAAACTTACGGCATATATGGAATCACTTCTTGATAAAATAGAAAGTGGAGAAGAAAAAGATTGGAAAAAAATATTGATAAGTATGGTTAAACAAGCTAAAGTACCATTCAATTTGGAATAACTTGTAAAACTGTTATAAGGAGGGCGTAATGTATGTAGATACCCACTTTCATCTAAATATGCTAGAAAATACATTACAGAAGCAAAGAGATGCAATAGATGAATCTATATCAAAGGGAGTAATTGGTGGTATAAACATTTATACATCTGTAGATGAGTTTTTGGAAAATTTGGAGATTTTTGAGTACTTGTCGAGAAAAAATTTAAAAGTTGCCTGCGGGTGGTATCCTGAGTATACGCCTACGGACAAAATGATAGAGGATTTGGAGAACGTCTTGAAGTCTCGCAATATATTTGCTATAGGCGAGATTGGTCTAGAATATTATAGAATGTATAAACCAAAAGATGATCAATTGAAGCTTTTTGAACTTCAGATGATTTTAGCTGAGAAATACAAAAAACCTGTTATAATACATTCCAGAGATGCCTACAACGATACATACAGTGTACTCAAGAAGTTTCCTTCTGTTAGGGGTATAATACACTGTTTTACTGGAACACCAGAGATAGCAAAGAAGTTTCTAGATATAGGATATTACATATCATTTGCCGGTAACTTGACTTTCAAAAATGCACTTGATATACAGTCTTCGGCCAAGTATGTTCCACTTGATATGGTGTTTTTCGAGACGGATTCTCCATTTCTGGCACCAACACCATTCAGAGGGCAAAAAAATTATCCCTATCTAATAAAATACACTTATGAATTTGCATCAAATTTGTTAGGAATACCTATTGATAAACTCCAGACAGTAATTTTAGAGAATTGGAATAGGTTTATAAGAGGGTAGAATATTTTCTACCCCCAAGTTTTTATGATAAATTTAGCAATTTATCAATCAGAGGTTTGTTAAAACCTACTATTACTTTACCATTTATAACTACTACGGGTACTCCCATTTGCCCAGATATTCTAACCATCTCCATAGCCTTGTTTTCATCTCTAGATACATCGTAATCTGTAAAACTTATACCTTTAGACCTTAGGTAATTTTTGAGCATATTACAATATGGACAACTTGGTGTGGAATATACTTTTACATACATAGTTACCCTCCATCTAATATACCTTATACTCGTATATAGTATAATAAAATTATTCATCAAAGTCAAGTTGTCATTTCAGATAGGTTAGTTTTTTAGTTCAATTAGTTTGGTTTAATTATTTATAATTGTGGTTATGTTTGTGTTTGTAGTGGTTTTGGTTTTTTTTAACTTAGTTTGTTATGGTAACGTAGTGGATGATATGGGGAATGTTTTTGAGAGGAGGAATTACGCTAGGATAATTTCTCTTGCTCCTAGTATTACTGAAACTTTAGTGTTTTTAGGAGTTGAAGATAAGATAGTGGGTGTAACAAGGTATTGTAATTTAAATAGGATGAAGGTTGGTGGGATATATGATCCTGATTTTGAAGGTATAATAAAGCTTAAGCCTGATATAGTTTTTATGCTTAAAATGGGAACTATTGAAAATTATCAAAATTTGCTGAAAAGAGGGATTAGAGTATTTGTTATGGATTACCCTAGGTTTGATAGTTTGCTTGAGAATATGGATAAGCTTGCTAATTTAGTTGGAAGTAGAAAGGTGAGAAGTATATATGAGGTTAGAAATTATGTTACTAATCTTATGTTTAAGGTTAGTAATGTTGTCAAGGGAAAGAGTTTTTTGGTTTTGTATTCTTATCCTCTTATATATACTGCTAGTTCGAATAGTTTAGTTGCTGATGTTATAAGGAAGATTGGTGGTATAAACTTGACAGATAAGTTTTCTTATCAATATCAGACGTTAACAATAAATGTTGAAACTGTGCTTAAGTTATCTCCGGATGTGATTTTGATTGCTGTTGGTGAGAATAATGAGTCAATTAGCAATGAAATTGTTAGTTTGGGATTAAAATCTAAGATAATAACTCTTGATCCTATGGATTTAAGTCCATCTTTGAGAATTACTAATTTAATATTGAAAATATATGAAAGATTTAAATGAGGAGTAGGATCTTAAACCTATGTTGTTTTGATAGGAAGTTTCAAGGTTGATTTTTATAAGTACTTTAGTTTTGAGGGAAGGGTTTTTAGATTTTTTAAGAGATTTTGTTCCTGATTTATAATAGTTTTTATGATAAATGTGGTAGTAGTTATATCTGATAGTAGAATTTTGATAGAAATGGAAGGTCATTCAGGGTATGGTAAAAAAGGAGAAGATATTGTTTGTGCTGGTATATCAGGAGTTTTTCAATTTTTGATAGTTCACTTGTTTAATAACCTGAAGAGGGAAGGTACTTTTTCTCTTTCTTCGGGAAGGGGTAGGATTGAGTTTGATTCCAAAAAAGGAGATGAAGTTATAGTAAATTCCTTCCTTGAGTACTTAAGGAAGGTTGATAAGAGTTATCCTAACTCTCTACGAATAGAGGTTTTTGTTAGGTAAATAAATTCAAAATTTTTCTACTAATTATGTTTTATTTTTAGTAGGTTTGAGTAAGTTAAATATTAAATTTTTGTTGTTTAGTTGTATTGAATATGCTTTTGATTGTAGAAAGACTATCTTGCGGAATTGTATAATTAGTTTGAAGAATCATGGTAAAAGAAAATGCATACAAGATAGTTTTTCTTATTGTTTCATATATTATAGTTGGGATTATTGTTTATATGGCTCTGACAAATACAGGTATATTTAAGTATAGGGTTGAATCAAAGTTGAAGTCTGTTTCTTCAGATATAGTTAGAAATTTTAGTAATAGGCTCTCAAGTTGTAAATCAATAACTGAGTCAGTAGCAAGAGATCCTAGTGTAAGACTTATATTCTTCCAGATGCAGATAGAAGGAAATAGAAGAGATTTTATTAATTATCTTTCAAGGTTGAGAAGCAGTATAAAAAATGCCTACAAAGTAGTTCTAATTGATAACAATGGGAATTTTTTAGTTTCTTCTGACTATTTTGATAAAGACTTTAATGAATTTAGACTTGCGCAGAAGTACCTTTTGAAGAATGATTTTGTATTTTTTGGGAGTTTTGATGTAGTATATTCAATAACTAAGATCTATGATCAAAGAGGGGTATCGATAGGATATTTGGCAATAGGTTGGTATAAGGATTTTTTTGAGCAACCTTATTTTGAAATCAAAAATCTCAAGTTTATTCAGGATCTTATTGTTGTTAATGCTCCTGAAAAACTCTCAGAGGAGTCAGTAAAAGAAAATTCATCCTTACTTGTCAAGAATTCCATAATATCTGAAAATTTAAAGAATTATAATCTCAAGTTACTCTTTTTCAGATACAGCATGGGATTTGACATACTTAACGTTGCAATTATAGTCTTATCAATAATATTTGCTTTATTTGTAACGGTTTGGGTTTTGATTAGTTTAGTTAGTGATAGAAACATAAAAATATATGAAGATGTTAGAGAATCTGTTTTGTCTGAGGTAGATAAAAGTTTTGAAAGCATGAGTAATTTAAGTAATTATTCGAGTAGTGAGTATGCTATTAGTGATAAACAGGATTTTGCACTTGAGGATAGTAGATATAAGTATGAGCCTATAGAATCTGACATAGTTCCTTTTCATGGCTATATAACGGAAAAAGCAATTGCTACTGTAAGTGAAATATTTACATACATAAAGGATAGTTTGAAAATAACCAAGGTTATGTTTATGCGTAAAACTGAAGATGGTTTTGTTCAGGTTGCTTCGGAAGGGTTTGAAACAGAAGATTTTGTTATATACTTTTCAGACAAAATATGGGAAAAATTTTTGTCTAAGGGTAAAGCTGTTTCGATAAAAGGAGATATAAAAGAGTTGTATGAACTTGGTAGTAGGCTAAAAGATGAACTTTTTGAGATAATTGTATTTCCTGTTATTGATAGTTTTGGTGATATAAAGTATTTGTTTGTTGCAGGTAGAAGGTGGACTGAAAATGAACAAGGTATTAATGTTAAAAAAGAAATTTTCTCAAAAATAAAGTACGTTATGATTGATGTTGGTATATCATAGATTTTTATATTTTTCTACATACTTTTTTATGTCAAACTTATTTTCTAATCCTTTTGTGCTCATATACCTTATTTTACCTATTACCTTTCTTTCTCCAAAGGGTCTATCAAAACTACCAAAACACCATGATATACCAGTATATCCATTTGGATCTCTACCATCCAGTTCATATTTATCGTTTAGGTAGCATGATATATCGAATGCTTCTTTTGGATCTTTTGTCCATTCCAAGATCTTTTTAGCCCAGTACATTCTCATATAGTTGTGCATTTTACCTGTTTTTAGGAGTTCTTTTTGAGCGGAATTCCAATATATGTCGTGTGTTTTTGCGTTTTCAAAGTCCTGTAGTGTATATAGAAATTCTCTTTTGTCTCCTTTGTGTTCTTCTAGAGTTTTCTTAGCCCATTCAGGTATACCTTCGTATTTGTTGTAATTAATATTGTAGTAAACAAAATTTCTGGCAAGTTCTCTCCATACCACAAGTTCATTGATGAATGATTGTACGTTTTCGTCCTCGAAGGGGTAGTTTTTGAGAATTTTATGTATTATCTCTACTGGCGATATGTTACCAAAGTGAAGGTAAGGACTTAAGTTAGATTGATAGTTCTTTGTAGGATCACTTCTATATTCTTTGTACATTGATAGTTTATTAAATATAAATTCATCCAACAATTTGACTGCTTCGTTGTATCCACCTCTGAATGTGTTAACTGTACTAACTGTTTTATCAATATTTAGATTGTTCAAAAAGATATTAACATCACTAAAGAAAAATTCTTCTCCTAAGTCAAATTGACTTGATTTTACTTTTTGATCTGGTAATTTGAATTCGTGTATAAAGTTTTCCATGATAGGGTAGATCTTGTTTCTTATTAGGTAAGCGTAAGGTTCCTCTTTGTTAGAAACTAATTCGACAGGGACTACTACATCGTTGTCAACTTCGACAACTAGTGTATCTAACTTATTTGCTACTTCGTATCTCCATTTTCTCTGTGTTGCTAGGTAGTTTCTGTCAAGTACTACTAGGCATGAATCTTTGCCAAATTCAATACAACCTGATACATAATCGCCTTTCCTTACTTGAAACTTAATACCAAGTGTTTCAAAGTCCCTTTTTAGTTCTATTATGCCTTCTAACATAAACTTGTAGTATCTTGCGTTAGAGTGCTTATATTGGTCTGTTATGTTGAAAATAACAACGAGTGGTTTTCTAAGCTCATTTGACTTTTCTATTGTAAAAAGTAATGCGTAGTTATAACTTATCCTTTGACTTGCTTCCATGCAATATAATACATATTTCCCTTCAGGAGATATAGGGTAGCTGTTTAGTTTTTTGAGTCTTTTATCAATCATGTTCTCCATCTTCAATCTATATTTCTATGTATTGTATTGCTTTATTATTTCAATTTTATACTGAATTTTAGAAGAGTTATAAATCAAGCTTTGATAATGTAAGCTTGTGAATAGAGAATTATGGTCTGAGTTTGTAAGTTTTAATTAATTTTGTTTTCAGTAATTTTAATATTATCTTGGTGTTGTAAAGCCCTTTGTGGAATTATATTCTTGTATAAATTTATTAATACCGTTTGAAATCATATCAGTAAATGAAGATATATAATCTTTTGAAGTTATAGTTTTTACTTCTTCAGGATTAGATATATAGCCTACTTCAACTAATATCGATGGCACTGGTATATATTTTATTACATAAAATGGTGCACCTTTTACGATAGGTTTGAGATTTATCATTGATGATGAGATAGTTTCACTCAATATTCTGCTTTCTTCCATGAGAGCTACACTTCTTATTTTGCTTATTATCTTTTCAAGTTCTCCTACTTTTTTGATTTCATCTTTTGGTATGAAAGAGTTCTCGAAGGCCAATACTGCTCTAGTATCATCATCAACTGCCTTATCGCTTACATAATATATTTCAGGCCCCTTTTTTGTCTTTATAGGTGAAGCATTTTGGTGTATGCTTATAAATATTCCATAGCCTTGAGTTTGTTTCATAAGGTCACTTGTAATTTTTGCTCTTTGTTCTAGTGTTAAATATGCGTCTTCATTTCTTGTTAGTACAACGTTAATTCCTTTAGATGATAATATTCTAGCGAGTTTTGATGCTATTTCTCTTGCATATATTAGGTTGATATCTTTTTCTCTAAATCCATTGTGTACTGCTCCTGGATCTTTTCCGCCATGTCCTGCGTCTATGACTACAAATCTTATAGGTGTAAAGTCTGATTGTGCATTTTCATAGGTTACTTTCGGATTTAGTTTAAGTTGAGTTTCAGCATCTTTTGGTTTTTCTTCAGATGAGCCAAAATTATTTGAGTTGTTTGGGTTTTTTAGTGAAATATCAATGTTAACGAATTTACATTCTATCTTAAGTAGAGATATTATGCTATCAACTACACCTATTGGTAAATAGTAGTTAAAATTAGTCCTTACAAGTCCTCCTATGATTGGTAGGATTGTGTTTGAATTTAGTATATAAAACTCTCTGTCTTCAAAGAACTCAAGAGTATTTGTACTGAAAGATATCGTTATCTTTGCTTTGTATGGATCATACTTAAGTTTACCGTTTAAGGTTTCAGTGAAAGAAAATATGTCTATTATGCCATTTGTGAAGTTAAAAATAATTTCTGCATTTGAGTTTGTTATACTAACGCAAATCAATACAAAAACTGTTAGAGATACTATTTTTATTTTTTCTAGCATACAGTAAAATTCTAAACATATAGTAATATCGATAACAAACTTCAGTTTACGGAAGTCTTTGGTAGAGTTTGCTAAGAATAGATACTTTTCTAATCATTTTTTGGTAGTTTGGGATATCTAGAAAATCTTTTCAGCAGCATGAAGGAAGAGAAGATGAGTTTGTAAAGAGAGTGTTAGAAGAGTTGGATGTTGAGATTGTAGAGAAGGTTATGGTGAGGTGTTTTGATAGTGATAATGGGTATGTGATGGGGGATTTAGCCGAAATTGATATGAAGATTGTTAGAGAGTAGTATGAGTATACTTGTATATCGAATTTTTTACATTGGCGAAGGTACTCTTGCGAAGTTATGAGAATATGTGAGCATGGTATTCTGAGATTTTTGGTAAGGTGAGAGAAGTTATAGGGGACAAACTTTCTGTTGATGAGAGAGAATTAAGTTTTGTTGAGATATTCTGTGAATTGGATAAGGTGCCTGATGAGGGTTAAGGTGGGGAATGTTAGTGTAGAAGATGAGACAGGGGGAGATTTACACAAGGAGATATTAGATTTTGAGTATAGAGGAGTGAGGATATGGAAAGGTATTTATAGGGTTAGTCTAGTGATAAAGCTCGTCTACAACTAATAGTTCTGGTTACTAATTTATAGCCTTGTAAAAGTATGGTTGAGATTTACAAGGGTAGATGAAGGTAGAGCAGAGTTCCAGGAGTATGAAGAAAGGTTTGGTGATAAAAAGTGTGATGGTCAGAGATTTTTGGGAATGTAGTGAAGTTAATTTTATTTTTGGTTGTAGAATTGAATATGGGGCTGATAGTAGGAGGTAGTTTGAGAGAACAGTTGAAGTGTGAAATGTTCGGGATCTTTTATGTTCTTCTACCTTCTAGATAGGTTAGGTATACTCGGAGATGAAGATTTGAAGATTGCTTGGATGAGTTATGGAAATGAGGTGTTCAGAATGATCTTCTACAAAAAATACTAAACTCTTGAAAAAATCTCAGAAGTTTTATTCTAGAAACTGAATAAAAAAACCTTCATAATCAAACTCTGAATGAAATTAGACTTAAAGCCTAACAAGAAATTTATACCAATATTCTTGCTTTTGGCTTTCTTGATAGCAAGAAGTGTAAAATTTGTAGTTTTTCTATCAAATATTTCTATTTCTATACACTTCTTGAAACCTATATCTTTGATTATCACAGGTTATGTCCTTTATTTTCTTTTTCTAAGGAGAAGGATTATATTCATTTTGGTTTTCTTGATAGAGAACTTTTGGCTTCTTCTCAATGTAATATACTTTTTATATTTTGACAATTATTTTCACATACTAAACTTTCTATTTCATCTCGATACTAATTTTACAAACGTTAATGAAGGTATATCATTCTTATCTGCGCTTAACTCTGTTGGTTGGATTTCAAGAATTCTTATTGTTTTAATAGATTTACCGTTTTTTTTACTGTTATTGTTAAACTATCCATCAATTAGAGAACTTTTGCTCAAACCTTTTATGAAAAAAGTTTTCATAAGTCTTATATTGTTACTCTTTATTTCGGAGGTGATATTTGTAATAAGAAAAGAAGGTATTATCAACATAATCTCGAAGCTTGTATCTGAAGGCCTTTCCTTGAGAGAAGAACAAAAGTTGATATCCAGATACGGTACAATTTTTGTAAATTTTCTAGACGTTTTTTACATTGTAAATCCAGGAATAGCGAATAAAACAATTAAGTATGGAAAGATTTTTGAATTTGCTGGGGATAGGACTAAAAAGAATGTAATAATCATTCAGATTGAGAGTTTAGATAGCTCCGTTATATTCACAAATTACAAGGGAAAACCAGTTACTCCATATTTAAGATGGCTGAGTACAAACTCAATTTTTGCTCCAATCGTAGTGTCCTATCACTTTGCTGGATATACCTCAGACGCTGAGTTTGCAGTCATAAATTCATTACATCCTCTTAAAGACATTCCATCAATGAGATATTGGAAAATATTCGATAATTCAATAGCGAAAGCATTCAAGGCAAATGGGTATATAACTTATGCTTTTCACAATAACAGAAGTACGTTTTTCGGCAGAGAAGATGCTTATAAAATGATGGGTTTCGACAAATTTTTTGATATTAGTGAGATGAAACTCTTAGAAAAAGGATGGGGTGCTAGTGATGAAGATGTTTTTGAGTACTTAAAAAATACTCTGCTAAAACTAAAAAACACTAACTTCTTTGTTTATGTTATTACGATGTCAAGTCATGGGCCTTTTAACTTAGTTGACAAATACTATACAAATCAGATATTCAACGACATTAACGAATCGATAACAAGAGCATACTTTAATTCTATTAACTACGTTGATAAAGTTTTATCTAACTTCGTAACTTTTGTTATAAAAACTATTCCTAATACTCTTATTGTAATATTTGGAGATCACCATTCTTCAGTTCGAGATAGTCAGTACTACAAGAGATCAGTTTCCTATGTTAATGGTAAAGTTATAGAAATTGTACCTTTGTTTATAATAGGTGATAAAAAACTAGCAATTCTGACTCCTATGTCTCAGATTGATATTTCTTTAACAACAATACACTTATCTGGAATAAGAGCTAGAATTAGATCCAAGGGTGAAAATATCTTAAACCATGAAAAAGACGAGATATTTTATTTGGGAGAGTATGTGAGTAAAGATAAGATAAAAAAAGGACTTAATTTTAATATTGCTAGGTAAGCTTGAACATTATCACTTTTGGTTTTATCTTTATTTGATATTTTATATTTATATCATTTGTCTTAGTTTGGAATAGATGTAATGATTATGTTATAATTTTAGATGAGTATTATGATTAAGAGAATTATTGATTTTCTTAGAGAAAACTACAGATTAGGTGTTGTAGTTTTCTTGGTGCTTTTTATAGTTTTCATTAGCCTTTTAAGTTTTTTTGGTTTCTCTTTGGGAGTTATACTACTTCTGGTCATACTTTTGATCAATCTGGTTTGGATAGTTTGGGCTGGTACTAGGATATTTGAAGATATCAAAAGTGGCAAGATATTTAGAGGTATTGAAGATATAGCAATCATTGGGTTGGTGTTAGGTATACTCATTGTTTTGTATATCATATCGTCTAACAGGTCTTTGAAATTTGATCTTACTTCTGAGCAGTTGTATTCATTATCACCATATTCGATGGAAGTTATAAAATCTCTCAATTCCAATGTCAAGATAACGCTTTTCGCGAGACGAGGAGAAGCAACGGAACTTGAGAAAATTCTGGAAGAATATTCTAAAAACTCTGAAAAGATAAGTTTCATTTCGGTTGATCCTATCAAAGATCCAATAACTGCGAAAAGATATGAATTACCTCAAGGTGAGAGTATAATAATAGTGGTTGAGTCTGGTGCTAACAAAAAGTATATAAGGGGAACGTCTCTAATTGAATACCAACAAACTAGTTATGGTCCCAGGGCAGTAGGTATAAAAGTTGAAGAAGAAGTTACTTCAGCAATACTTGATGTAATTGGATCCTCGAGAACAATATACTTTTTGGTTGGTAATGGAGAACATAGAATCTTGAATGATGCACCTGGTGGAGATTCTGAATATACCTTCAAGACGTGGCGTTCATACTTAGAAAAAGCAAACTTTACATTAAAGGAACTAAATCTTTCTACAACCAAAGATATTCCAAGTGATGCAGGTAGTATCGTTATACTAGGTCCAAGAAGAATAATACCTATCGAGGTACAAGATAAATTGTATGCATACTTCACTAATGGAGGTAGTATTGTTATACTACTTGAACCAATTATAGGTAGCGAGGTGTACGATAAAACTTTTTCAATAAACTACTTACTAACAAAATTAGGTTTTTATGTGAAAAACAATGTAGTCTTCGATCAAGAAAGATTTAATCCCTACGTTGGAAGATTATTTTACATAATTCCTTACATACACTATAGCCCAATAACATCAGATATAAGGCGCAAGGGATTACCAATTCAGCTAGTTACAGCTATGGCAATAGGAAGATTAGAAAATATAGAAGGTCAACTAGGATATAGGTATTACGATATCATGTCTTCTTCTGAGGATAGTTGGGGTGAGGTATCTATACCTGAAAGTGGTAAAAACTTTACTGCTTCTTCTGATGAGAAAGACATAAAGCCTCCTATTATACTAGGTTATGCTATCGAGAAGGTTGTTGAAAACGATAAATCAAAAACTTCTAAAATGGTTATAATAGGTGACATTGATTTTCTATCAGACTATTTCATAGAAAGTATGTCAGGAAACCTAGAACTTGCTCTAAATATTATCGAATGGTCCTCTAGAGAAGGTGGGATGCTTGGTATTAAACCCAAATCTATTAAACAAGAACCTGTTGTTATACCTTCATCAGCTGATGCTAATTTGGTATTAGTTTTGAGTCTTATAGTTGTACCTCTCCTTGTTGTTGTTCCAGGAATATTAGTCTGGTTTATAAGGAGTAGAAATGTAAATTGAGGAGGATGTATGAAATTCCCCTTCAGCTGGCTTAACGATTTTATTGATATTGAAAGAATACTTCAGGAAGATAGTGTAGAAGTAGTATCAGAAAAACTAACTAAAATAGGAATAGAAGTTGAAAACATCGATACCAAGAAATTATATGATGGGAATGTTGTTATAGGCTTGATAGAAGAGATATCTCCGCACCCTACTAAACCCAATATAATAGTCTGCAATATAAATATATCAAATAATGATAACAAAATTGTTGTAACTTCTGATACATCAGTCAAAAAGGGTGATAAAATTGTTTATTGTTATCCTGGTACTATTCTGGAAAGAGATAAACAACTGGTAGATGTTGTTGAATTTGAAGGTATAAACTCGTATGGGATGCTTTTATCGCTCGAAGAATTGGGGCTAGAAGATAAAAGTGATACCGTATGGAAAATAGAAAGTAATTGGCAAGTAGGATCTGATTTAATTTCAAATATCTTACCACCGTTTATGAAAGAGGAATATGTTCTTTCAATTAAAGTTCCTTCAAACAGAGCTGATGTTCTATCAGTACTAGGTATAGCAAGAGAGCTTTCTGCGATATATGAAATTCCTTTACGTCCATTGCCAACATTCAGATTTAATGAAGATCAATTCAAACCTGATATACAGATAGGGGACGATAGATGCTTTAGGTATGTTTCTAGAATACTAAGAGATGTTAAAATAAAACCAAGCGATGATCTGATTAAAGTTAGACTTCTACTAAGCGGACAAAGGTCAATAAACAATGTTGTTGATGCAACTAATTACATAATGATAGCAATAGGACAACCTATGCATGCTTTTGACTACGATAAACTTAAAGGTGGCAAAATAGTGGTAAGAGGTTCAAAAGAAGGAGAAAAAATATTAACTTTGAATGGTGCCGAAGTTTCGTTGCCTAGGAATACCCTTATAATAGCTGACGAGGAGAATCCTGTAGCAATAGCAGGGGTCATAGGTGGTGAAGAAACTGCTGTGAGTGATACAACTACAAATGTACTCTTAGAAAGTGCATATTTCGATTATAATACAATAAGGAAAACAGTTAGAGAAGTCAAAATATCAACAGAATCGTCAAATAGGTTTTCAAGAGATATAGGTTTCTACACAACAGAACTAGCAATAAATATGGCTACGCATATAATAAATGCGAATAAAGTTTCTCAACTCACAGATGTAAAGTTATCAAAATCGAACTCATTAAAAGAGACTGTTATAAGAACGACATTCTCAACGATCAACTCAAGGATAGGTTACAACATACCAGAAGATAGAATAAAAACTATTCTATCATTTTTAGGATTTGAAGTTCAGTCAAAAGGTGATGAATTAACCATTAGAATACCGGCTTTTAGAAAAGACATATCGATAGAAGAGGACATAATTGAAGAAGTAGCAAGAATATATGGATATGATAACATACCTTCAACTCTTCCTAGGATTGAAAAAAACCCTGGGTTACCTAGCAATGAACTAAAATACGAAGAAATCATTAGAAATAATCTTGTATCACAAGGTTTGACTGAAGTTATGAACTTCTCTTTCATTTCCGAGAAAGATCTTGCAACTTATAAAATACCTTTCAGTAATGTTATAACTATCTCAAATCCTATGATTGAAGAAGATAATATAATTAAGCCATTTCTACTTATTAACTTATTAAAGACAATTAAAAGAAATATAAACAATGGTTACAAGAATCTATCATTGTTTGAAATAGGTAAAGTTTTCAAAAGTGAAAGTGACAAGTTTGTAGAAGAAAAAAATATATGTATCGCTCTACATGGAAATAAGTACGACAATTGGGCTGGAAATGTTAAATTCTCATACTACGATCTCAAGGATATTGTAGATAGACTTTTCGCTTTTCTTGGAGTTAGGTTTGATATAGTAAATAGTAGTTATACGTTTTTACATAATTATGTTTCAGGTAAATTAGTTGTTGAAGGAGAAGAAATTGGATACATAGGCAAAGTTCACCCAGAGATAACACAAAAACTAGAAGTCGATGATGCTTTTGTATGTGAGTTTTCTCTCACTAGGGTTGAAAAATACTTAGGAAAGAATATTAATTACTCTGAGATAAACAGATTACCATTCTCAACAAAAAATATATCTGTTATTGTTCCCAAAAACTACTATACCAGAGACTTAGTTGAGTTTGTAAGAAATTATGATACTAATGACAAAAATTTAGGTGTTGTTGATGTTAGAATAGTTGATGTATACGAAGGTGGAAATATACCTGAAGGTATGAAGAGTGTTAATATACTAATAAAACTGCAATGGATAAATAAAGTCGGAAGTGAAGCGGAAATAAAAAGTGTTTTTATGTCAATAATTAGAGATATTCAAGAGAAATTAGGTTTTGTGGTAAGGGGTGTTTAATGAAACAATTCCTAAAGAATGTTTTTTTATCTAAGAAAGACCTAGTAGGTGCCCCAAGAGGATTTGCTTTTGAATACGAAAATAGGAAAGAGTTGCTAGATGAAATATATCGAGTTGTTATAAAGAAAGGTTTCAAAGAGGTTAGTACACCAACATTTGACTTCTTTGAAGTATATGAGAAAGTTTTAGGAAGTGATACTCGTGAACTGTTTGTTTTCAAAGACAATGGAGACTTTATTGTGCCTAGATATGATACTACTATACAGATTGTAAGATTTTTGGCTCCAAGGATAAAGAAACTTGAGTTACCTGTTAAGCTTTTCTACTATTCTGATGTATTCAGAGAACCAGTTTTTGAATGGTATCCAAGGCAGGTTAAGCAATTTGGTGTTGAAGTGATAGGTGGTAATCAAAAAGATTTTAAAGAGATACTTATAGTACTCAAAGATATCCTAGATAAAATAAATTTCAGATTAGGAATTGGAAATTACAAAGTAGTTTTTAACTTATCAACAATTCTAGAAAAACTTCTAGCTAAGGTTGACGAAGATGATAAAGAGATATTAAAGTACTTACTCTCAAACAAGGATTTGCCATCTGTAAGACACATCGTTGATAACAAAACTTATGATATTATACAAGGGCTAGTCTTTATGACACTCGAGGGCAGTAGTGATAACATCCGCAATATTACCCATCTTGTAGAAATTGATGAAAAACTAATTGAGGAGACAAACGATCTATACGATGTGTTTGGAAACGAAAATGTGATTTTTGATCCAACACTAGTACCGGACATGAATTATTATAGTGGGATTTTTTTCAAGGTTTATTCTTTAAATCTTCCTGACAGTGTAGCAACAGGTGGTAGATACGATAAACTAACAGAAAAATTTGGATACAATCAAACAGCTATGGGATTTGCTATCGATGTACTATGAAAAAGATTCTATGTATAGACATTGGAAATACAAATGTAGTCTTAGGTATATCTTCTTGTAATAAAGAAGACTTCAATTTCAAACACTTTAGAATAACTACAAATCATTTCACTACTATAGATGAGGTATCTTTAAGTTTACATACAGTGCTTAACTACTTTGAGGTTGATAAAACCGACATATCGAGTATAGTTATATCGAGTGTTGTACCAGAAGTTGACATACAGTATAGATACTGTCTCTTAT